>NZ_JBBPFS010000010.1:0-100721 GCF_038069765.1 Arthrobacter sp. G119Y2
GCTGAAGGCCATCGCGGGGTCCAGAGTGGCGGTGCCCTGGTGGTATTCGGTGCGGAACTGGGTGTGGATGCGGGTGAGGGTCTTGGCTTGCTGGGCCTGGGCCCAGCGGATGAGGTGATCGAGGCGGGAGAGGACGGTGGCGGCTTCGTCCTGGTTCAGGGACTGCAGGTTTTGCAGGGCCAGGGATCCGGTGAGCCCGTTTTGGGGCACGGGGCCGGAGCATTCAGGAGCGGTCGGGGCTGGAACGGTACCGGGAGCGGCAGCTCGAATTCTCTGGACAGCCGCCGTTGTGGAAGCGGGATCCGTACCGGGAGCGGCAGCGTAAACCGACAGGGTGCACTCTGCAGCGTTGCCGCTGACGTTGCCGTTGCCGGCAGTCTCACCGGGGGAAGATCCGTTCTGATCCATGTCTTCAGGCTTTCACCCGCCACTGACATTTCCGGCCCCAAAAGAGGGCAAAAAGGCCTTCAAAAGGCCCTTTTCAGGTACTCCAAATACCCGACTTTTTCATCCGACTACCTGCGAATAAGCCCGGCTACCTAGTGATGAGCCAAAAGCCGTCGGGAGCGGCAAGAAAGGCCGGAGAAAGGGGAGGGAGGCCGGTGGGAGGGGGAAGGGCGGGGGCCGGGGGGGAAGGAAGAAGGGAGGCAACCGGAGTGAAAGGAGAGAGCAGGGTGAAGGGGAGCGGGAGCGAAAAGGAATGAGTCAGGTTAAGGCAGGGCGGGGACAGCTAACGCCGCCAAGACACCGACTCGTCAAGCGTCCAGGGGCTGCCGGAAGGCTCCTGCTTGAACCAGGACTCCTGCTTGAACCAGTATTCCGGGGCCGCCGCCGTCGTCCGCGCAGACTGAAGGGCACGAGCCGTGACGTACTCATGGCTCGTGCCCTTCAGGCCGCGGCAGGGTAGCCGGGGCTGTCGACAGATTGTCGCAACTCGCCGCCGGGAGACCGCTTTACCAAGAGCCCCGGCTATGCAAGCTTGCAGCGGATCAGATAGCCGCCGCCAGTCAGACCTGTCCCTGCTGTGCAGTGCCGGCCGCATGGGGCTGCAGGACCTGAACATCCATTTCGGCGGACATCTTTCCATCCAGAGCTGCAGTCAGGGCTTGGAAGGCCGGGCTGACGGAGTGCGCCTGCAGGTCTTCGGGACTGGCCCACTTCTCAATCATGACAAGACGGTCACGGCCTTCATTGAGGCTGTACAACTCGCAGCCGGCATCTTCGGCGTGGACCCGCCCGATCACCTCTTCGAGAGTTGCAATGACCTCATCCCTGTACTCGGGCTTGGGAAACATGGTGGCTACGATGACAAGGCTCATGCGTTCTGCCCCTTCAGTGCCTCAAGGGCATCCTGAACGGGGACTGAACCGTTGTTGAATTCGATCGTCTGCCCGATCGTCTCCGGGCGGTCCAGCACTGCAGCAGCCACCAGAGCCACGTCTTCGCGCGAAACCTGGGTGCCTTCAATGCCGGGACCGGTTTCGATCTTGCCGGTACCGGGATCAAGAGTGAGCGCACTGGGGCCGAGAATGGTCCAGTCGAGGCCGCTGCGGCGCAGGTGTTCGTCAGCGGCAGCCTTGGCCTCGGCATAAGCGAAGAAGCCGTTGTCTTCAGGAACGCCGTGATCGGGACCTGCACCAAAGTACGAAACCATGACGTAGCGGCGTGCGCCCGCTTCCTTGGCGGCATCAATGGAACGGATTGCTGCATCACGATCCACGGAATAGGTGCGTTCGGGCGCACCGCCACCGGCTCCGGCAGACCAGACCACGGCATCCTGCCCGGCAAGCTTCTCGGCAATTTCTTCCGTGGACAGGTTTTCGACGTCGGCGACGACGGCGGCCGCTCCCGTGGCTTCGACGTCGGCGGTGTGTTCCGGGTTGCGGAACAGCGACGTGACCTGATGGCCGTTTGCGGTCAGGTCCTTGGCCAAGTGCAGGGCAACTTTACCGTGGCCGCCGATAATGGCTACGCGTGACATGGTGAGTCCTTTCGATGGGGATCAGTGTCCCTGCCACCCTAAGCACGCTGATGGTTCCTGTGCCTACTTGTTCCGCTGATGGCAGACCCCCGCACTTTTGTCTCTGCAGCGGGAATAAACCGGCAGGCCTTTGGGCGGCACGCCGGGGAGGGCCAGCGGGCGGCAGGCCTAAGGACGGCGCACCGGAGTGGGCGAGCCAAGGCAGAGCCCGGGCAGAGCGGTGGGGGACTCACCGGGGCGCGGAGGCGGGAGGAGCTGGCAGAGGAGTTCAGACTGGCAGGTCGTGCAGCATCCGGGAGAGTCGCATGAGCTCCAGTGGAAGGTGCTCGGTCAGGCTCAGGCCGACGATTTCCGCCGCGGCGGACAGGTCGCCGACGAGGGCCACCAGATCGGACACCCGCATCCCGTCCGACTGCCTTCCGGTGGAATTACTGAAGTCACGGGAATCAAGGACGTCCAGGTCAATGTGCACGGCCAGCCGCGTGGCCCCTGAGGCTTCGACCCAATCCAGTACCTTCCTGCTGTCTTCCGCCGTGTCCGTTATGCCCACACTTTGAATGCCCAGGCGTTCCTTTACCGCGATTCCCTCGTCATCCCAGTGGCGCAGCCCCACCTGCAGGATTTTCAACGGGGGCACAAGAGCCGGGAGCTCGGAGATGATGCCTGCGTCGCCTTCCCCGGCGAGCGTGGCCAGGGCCATGGAACGGAAGCCGGTATAAGACTGCCCCGGCACTCCGGTGTCCGGATGGGCGTCGATCCACAGAACAGCGAGATCGTCCCCGTAACGGTTGGCCAGGTAGCTGAAGGGCGCCACACTGACCGAACATTCCCCTCCAAAGGTGACCACCGAATCCGGTGCCGCGTCTTCCAGAATCCGCAGGGCTTCCGTGAGCTGACGGAGCACGGCTTCACGGGCATAGATCCCGTTGACGGTGGTCAGTGCCTCGTCTGCGGTGTCGGTGCTGACCGGAACGTAGGCGGTGGGTCCGTCGTGGTCCGGAGACATCAGGCCCAGCAGCGCCGGACCCAAATGATAGGAGAGCTGGCTGTCGTGGGCGTTCACACCCGGCAGCAGCTGGTGGGTTTGCGGACCGGCAGCCCCCTGCCACTGCGGAAAGAACAGGCGGAGTGCGCCGGGACCGGAGGGGTGAATCTGGCTCATGAGGCCAATTTACGCCGGGGCGCCGGCGCGGATAAGGGTACGGGCCCGGCGCCCGGGGCTGGATGGCAAAAAGGGCTGGACGGCAAAAAGGGGGAGAAGCCGGACGGCAGGAAGGCGAGACACAGCGGCCGACCCAGCAAATCCCGGGGATGAAACGTCCGCGCCCCGGCAACCCAACCTCCCGCGCCAGGCAACCGCGCCTGCCCCACGGACCCGCCCCACGGACCCGCCCCCCGGATCCGCCCCGCGCAGCGCCCACGCCCCATCCCAGTGCAAAGGACGAAAGCCGCACGCGCACAAAATAGGATGGAGGCATGACTGCAACACTCGTCGCCCGGGATCTTTCCGGCGGCTACGCCCACCGCACCCTTTTCTCCCATCTGAACCTGACTGTCGCCCCCGGCGACGTGGTGGGGGTCGTCGGCTCCAACGGGGCCGGAAAGTCGACTCTGCTGCGCCTGCTGGCAGGTGCGGACGAGCCGCTGGCCGGCTCCGTCTCCACAGCCCCGGCAGATGCGTTCATCGGTTGGCTGCCGCAGGAACACGAGCGGATTGACGGGGAAACGGTGGCGGCCTACATCGCCCGCCGCACCGGCGCAGCCGAGGCAACCGTGGCGATGGAAGCCACGGCCGAAGCACTGGGATCCGGAGCGAAAGGCGCCGACGACGCCTACGCCGTCGCGCTGGATCACTGGCTCGCGTGCGGCGCCGCGGACCTGGAGGACCGGGTTCCGGCCGTGCTGGCCGAACTGGGCCTGGATGTGGGTGCTGATGCCTTGATGACGTCGCTTTCCGGCGGCCAGGCAGCACGGGTGGCGCTGGCAGCCCTCCTGCTGAGCCGCTTTGACATTGTGCTGCTGGACGAGCCCACCAATGACCTGGACCTGGCCGGCCTGGCCCGGCTGGAGGAGTTTGTGCAGGGGTTGCGCGGCGGCGTCGTCCTGGTTTCCCACGACCGCGAGTTCCTCGCCCGCTGCGTCACCACTGTGGTGGAACTGGATCTGGCGCAGAACAAGGTGGCAGTGTACGACGGCGGTTACGATGCCTTCCTGGAGGAGCGCGACGTCGCACGCCGGCATGCGCGGGAGGCATACGAGGAGTTCTCGGACAAGAAGGCCGACCTGGTGTCCCGGGCGCGGACCACACGGGAATGGAGTTCGCAGGGCGTCCGGAATGCCATGAAGAAGGCTCCGGACAATGACAAGATCCGCCGCCGGGCCTCGATGGAATCTTCGGAGAAGCAGGCGCAGAAGGTGCGCCAGATGGAATCCCGGATCGCACGCCTGGACGAGGTGGAAGAGCCGCGCAAGGAGTGGCAGCTGCAGTTCACGATCGGATCCGCTCCGCGCTCGAGCTCCGTCGTGGCCACCCTGAACTCTGCGGTGGCCAGGCGGGGTTCCTTCACGCTCGGCCCCGTCTCGGTGCAGATCAATGCCGGCGAGCGGATCGGCATCACCGGCCCGAACGGCGCCGGGAAGTCCACTCTGCTGGCTCTTCTCCTGGGCCGCCTCGAACCCGCCGACGGAACCGCGTCCCTGGGATCCTCCGTGGCGGTGGGGGAAATCGACCAGGCCCGCGGCCAGCTGGATCCTGACCTGCCGCTGGGTGAGGCCTTCGAAGCGGCGGTGCCGGAAATGAACAGCGCCGAAGTCCGCACCCTTCTGGCCAAGTTCGGGCTGAAGGCGGACCAGGTGAACAGCCCGGTCCGGGCGCTTTCGCCCGGTGAGCGCACCCGGGCCTCCCTGGCGCTGCTGCAGGCACGGGGCGTGAACCTGCTGGTGCTCGATGAGCCCACCAACCACCTGGACCTGCCCGCCATCGAACAGCTGGAAGAGGCGCTGGAGAGCTACGACGGGGCACTGCTGCTGGTCTCCCACGACCGGCGGATGCTGGAGAACGTTCAGCTGGACGCGCGCTGGGACGTTACCGGCGGCGTCGTCACCGTTTCCTGATGCCCGCCTAAGTACCGCAGGCAGGTCCGGATGTGGTAGAAGTTACGGACGGTCTGTGCTGGAACAGCCGGAGCGCAGGCGCAGGAGTCGCACGCGCAGGGTCTCGGTCTCTCGGGGGGAGTAGTCATCATGTCTTCACAGTTGCCTGCAAGGACCGGACCGTGAAGGGCCTGCGCGCGGACGCGCCGGTCCTGTTGACTGTCTGGGTCCTCTGCGTCACCACGGACTGGTCCACTGGGACAAAAATCGCGCTGAACATCGCTGCCGTCGCCGGTCTGTGCCTGAAGGAGTATCTGGTGCACCGGAACCTTCAGCACGCTCAGCGCACCTCGCGCCGTGCCGCCGAGGCGGCGGGAGCGGCCCGCAGCCGAGTCTTCGCCGCAGCCTGAGCCGGCCGTTCCCGCGGCGTAAAGCCCCGCCGCGGCGGGGGAGTAGTCTCGGTATCCCGGCGCAACGCCGGTATATAACACGGGGGTACGCATGAGCGGCACGGCTACGGATGGCACTTTGATGACGCTTGGCGTGATCGGAACCTCAAGGAAAACCGATGAGCGGCGCCTGCCGCTGCACCCGCGGCACTTGGAACGGATTGACGCGGACCTGCGGCAGCGGATCATCCTGGAGCAGGGGTACGGCGAGCGCTTCGGCTTCTCCGACGCCCAGCTGTCCCCCCTGGTGGCCGGGATGGCCCCGCGGAACGAGGTGCTCGCAGCCTCGGACGTGGTGCTGCTTCCCAAGCCGCAGGCCCGGGATCTCAGCGACCTCCCCGACGGAAAGGTCCTCTGGGGCTGGCCGCACTGTGTCCAGGATGCGGTCATCACCCAGCTTGCCGTCGATAAGTCCCTGACGCTGATCGCCTTTGAAGCCATGAACCACTGGACCTCCGACGGTGGTTTCGGGCTTCACGTGTTCCACAAGAACAATGAGCTCGCCGGATACAGTTCCGTGCTGCACGCCCTGGAGCTCGCCGGCTCCACCGGCGACTACGGACGCAGGCTCAGCGCCGTCGTCATCGGTTTCGGTGCCACCGCCCGCGGTGCGGTCACGGCACTGAAAGCGCTGGGCATCCACGACGTCGAGGTGCTCACCAACCGGGAAACCGCCGCCGTTGGCTCACCCATCCACTCCGCCCGCATCTTGCGCTTTGAGCGCGACGCCGACCAGCCGCACCTCAGCCACGTGATCACTGATGACGGCACGCAGCCGCTGGCGCCCTACCTCGCCGGTTTTGACCTGGTGGTCAACTGCACCCTCCAGGATCCCAATGCCCCGCTGACCTATCTTCAGGAAGCGGATCTGGCGGCCTTCGCACCCGGCAGCCTGATCATCGACGTGTCCTGCGACGAAGGAATGGGTTTCTCCTGGGCCAAGCCGACATCCTTTGCCGAGCCCGCATTCGCCGTCGGGGACGGCATCCTCTACTACGCGGTGGACCACAGTCCGTCGCACCTGTGGGACTCCGCCACCTGGGAAATCAGTGAAGCCCTCCTGCCGTTCCTGCGTACGGTGATGTCCGGTCCTGCCGCCTGGGACGCGGAACCCAGCGTAGCCCGGGCCATCGAAATCCGTGCGGGGCACATCCTGAACCCCGCCGTCCTGGCCTTCCAGGACCGCTCCGCGGACTATCCGCACCCGGTGGCACACGCCTGACGCGACCGCTGAACGGCTGCGGGCGGGCCGGTGTAATCGATTCGGTGGGGCGGCCCCGCCAAACGCGCCGGGAGGCTAGGACGCCGCAGCTGGCGGAGCCTATGGTTTTAACGCCCCACCGTGTTTGATGCCGCTCCGTGTTTGATGCCGCTCCGTGGTTTTCAGGCCCGACGGCGGTGTTCGGCCCCCGCCGTGACCGCTGACAGGAATCGAGCAGCCCATGAGAACCGACATGACACCCCTGCTCATTCCCACCGCCGGCGGCCAGGTCCGGGGGATCGTGGCCGACGGGGTCCGCACCTGGCGCGGCATCCCCTACGCTGCTCCGCCGGTGGGGGATCTGCGGCTGCGGGCGCCCCGGAAGCCGGAACCGTGGAGCGGTGTCCTGGACGGGTCTTCCTTTGGAGCGGCACCGCCGCAGTCCCGGAACCCGTCCCTGACCGGCTCCCGGCGGCGAGCGCCCATGAAAGAGGACTGCCTGACGCTGAATGTGTCGGCGCCGCTGGATCCGGCGTCCGACCGGCTGCCGGTGCTCGTGTACTTTTACGGCGGTGCGTTCAGTTCCGGATCGTCCACCGTCAAGACCTACCGCGGGTCCAATCTGGTGCGGACCGGGGAGGCAGCGTACGTATCCCTGAACTACCGGATAGGTGCCCTGGGATTCACCGACTTCACCTCGTTCTCCACTCCGGGCCGGACCTTCGAGTCCAACCTCGGCCTGCGCGACCAGGTGGCAGCCCTGGAATGGGTGCGGGACAATATTGCCGCCTTTGGCGGGGACCCGGACAACGTGACCATTTTCGGAGAATCCGCCGGAGGCATTTCCGTCACCTCGCTGATGTGCATCCCCGCAGCGAGGGGGCTTTTCCACCGCGCCTACGCCCAGAGCGCGGCGCCTTCCAGCGCTTATTCGCTTGAGCTGCATGCGGCCTGGGCGCGGGACCTGCTGCAGATCCTGAACGTTCCCGTATCGGAGGCGGCGGAAGCCCTTACCACCCTGCCGGCGGAAACGCTGGTCCGCGCCACCAACCGGCTGACCTCCAAGATCGGGCCGGCGGACAGGCCGGGATCGCTGAGCGTTTCCCCCGTCATCGACGGGGAGTTCCTGCCCGATTACCCGATCGACATCTTCCGGCAGGGCAAGGCGGCGCCGGTGCCGCTGGTGCTGGGAACCATGGCGAGGGAAGGGGCGCTGTTCGCGAAAATCGTCGATATCCTTCCCTCCACGCCGGACCGGATCGAGAAGATGTTTGCCGGCACCGACCCGGAGGCCCAGGACCGCGTGCTTGCCGCCTATCCCGGCTATCCGTCCAAGGAGCGGTCGGTGGAAATCAGCGGCGACCTGGTGTTTTGGTATCCCTCCACCATGGTGGCCGAATCGCATTCGCTGGTGGCACCCACCTGGTCCTACCGCTATGACTTCGCCACGCCCCTGATGAACCTGCTGGGGTTCGGCGCGACTCACGCCATGGACGTCCCCGTAATGTTCGGGGAAACCGGGGAGCCGATCACGCGGGCACTGTCCCTGTTCGGAGGCGGCGGCGCCCTGAAGGATCTGTCCGCCCGTTTCCAGGGCAGCCTGCTGAACCTGGCCCGGACCGGCAGCCCCGGGGAGGACTGGCCGCCGTATGATCCGGTGGAGCGCCGAACCAGGATTTTCGACCGGGAGGACCGGATCGAGTCGGACCCGTTCCCGGAGCGGCGCAGGGCCTGGGCCGGCTACCGCGGGTATCCGTAATGCTTCCTACTCTGTGATGGAGTCCGCAGACGGGCCGTGAGAGGGTTGACCCAGCTTGTGAGTTTCCGTATTGCTTGAACCCTTACCGCACTGCGCAAAGGAGAGTTGGCCAGCATGAGTGAACATTACGACGTCGTGGTCCTGGGAGCCGGTCCGGGCGGCTACGTGGCGGCCATCAGGGCGGCGCAGCTGGGGCTGCGTGTGGCGGTGGTGGAGGAGAAGTACTGGGGCGGAGTCTGCCTGAACGTTGGCTGTATTCCCTCCAAGGCCCTGCTGCGCAATGCCGAGCTGGCACAGATCTTCACCAATCAGGCGAAAACCTTCGGGATGAGCGGAGATGTCAGCTTCGACTTCGGTGCTGCCTTCGACCGCAGCCGCCAGGTGGCCGACGGCCGCGTCAAGGGCGTGCACTTCCTCATGAAGAAGAACAAGATCACCGAATATGACGGCCACGGGGTGTTTACCGACGACCACACCCTGGAGGTCAGCCTCTCGAAGGGCGGCACGGAAACGGTCACCTTCGACAACGCCATCCTTGCCACCGGAACCTATGTGCGCCTTCTGCCCGGGGTGGAACTTTCCGACAACGTGGTGACCTATGAAGCGCAGATCATGGACCGGGACCTGCCCAAAAAAATCGTCATTGTGGGAGCCGGGGCCATCGGCATGGAGTTCGCGTACGTGCACCGGAGCTACGGGGTGGACGTGACCATCATCGAGTTCCTTGACCGTGCCCTGCCGAATGAAGATGCGGACGTCTCGAAGGAAATCACCAAGCAGTACAAGAAGATGGGCGTGCCGATCCTGACCTCCACCAAGGTGGAAACAGTCACGGACAACGGTTCGTCAGTGACCGTGACCTACACGGACAAGAATGGCAAGGAAGGCTCCATTGAGGCTGACCGGGTCATGCTCTCGATCGGTTTTGCGCCCCGGACCGAGGGCTACGGCCTGGACAAGACCGGTGTTGAGCTCACCGACCGCGGTGCCATCGCCATTGACGACTACATGCGGACCAACGTTCCGCACATTTACGCCATTGGTGATGTGACCGCCAAGCTGCAGCTCGCCCACGTGGCCGAAGCCATGGGCGTGGTGGCGGCCGAAACCATCGCAAAGGCCGAAACCATGACGCTGGGCGACTATCGGATGATGCCCCGGGCCACCTTCTGCCAGCCGCAGATTGCCAGTTTCGGGCTCACCGAGCAGCAGGCCCGGGACGAAGGCCGCGACGTCGTGGTGAGCACTTTCCCGTTTACCGCCAACGGCAAGGCGCACGGCCTGGGTGAGCCCGTGGGTTTTGTGAAGCTGGTGGCAGACAAGGAACACCTGGAGCTCCTGGGCGGGCACCTGATCGGACCGGACGTGTCGGAACTGCTTCCGGAGCTCACACTGGCCCAGAAATGGGACCTTACGGCATACGAACTGGCACGCAACGTGCACACCCACCCCACGCTCAGCGAGGCACTCCAGGAAGCGTTCCACGGCCTGACCGGGCACATGATCAATTTCTGAGGCCCGCATGCTGAGGCCCGGGCCTCGGTAAGGGGGCGGCACCGGAGAGTCCGGGTGCCGCCCCCCGGCGCTGGGCCTGTGAATCTTGACACTCACGGTGCAGGAGCGAACCCTGAGAACAGGGGTGGTTCGGGGTAGGGCTGTGCCGTGAGAACAAGCAGAATCATCATGCTCGTCATTGGAAGCCTGCTGATCCTGACGGGGCTGGGCCTGGCTGCGGGGGCGGCAACGGTGGGAGTGCTGAACGCCCGGCAGAACGATGACAGGTTCCTGTCCCTGCCCGAGGGCGTCTACGAAGTGGACACCTACGCGCTCATCACTCCGGAGATAGAGGTGGGCCCGGGCGTCCAGTCGGAGGAAGCCCTCGGAACGCTGCAGGTTGAAGGCCGGGCCGAGGACGCCGGGAAGGAGCTGTTCATCGGGATCGGTCCCGAAGAAGAGGTCGAGCGGTATCTTCTGGACGTGCAGCACAGCGAGCTGCAGGAGGTCACCTTCGACCCGTTCCGCGCCTCTTATGAGGAGCGGCAGGGGGGTGCTCCCAACGGACTCCCCGGAGATCAGGATTTCTGGGCGGCCAGCACCAGCGGCAGCGGTGAGCAGTCCCTGGAATGGAACCTGGGCGACGGCAGCTGGAACGTCGTGGTGATGAACGCCGACGGCAGCAGGCCGGTGTCGGCCGAGCTTCAGATTGGCGCCCGCACTGAGCTGCTGGGGCCGTTGACCTGGATACTGCTGATCAGCAGCATCGTCTTCCTTGTCGCCGGCATTGGCCTGGCCGTTGCCGGTGCGGCAGGACTGCGGCGGAGGTCGTCGGGAGCAGGCGGTCCCTACGGCAGCTACTCGTCGGCAGGTTTGCCCGGCCAGCCGGGAGGACCGGATCAGGTCGGCTCGGGGCAAGTGCCTTCCGGCCAGGCGCGACCGGGCCACACAGGATCGGGCCAGACAGGATCGGGCCAGGCAGGTTCGCGCGGCCAGGCGGGCCAGAGCCCGCCGACGGGACCACCCCAGACCTATGGACAGATGCAGGACCGCTACGGACGCGAACAACGGGCGACGGCGGGGGACAGCACCGGTTTGAGCGGCCGCGTTGGTGCCGCCGCTGCAGGGGCAGGCGCAGCCGGGGCCTCTGCAGCCAGTGCTTCGGCAGCCGCCGTCGGCGTCCGTGATCCGGGACTGGCGGGCCCACGCTACCCGGCACGGCTGTACGGGGAGCTGGACCCCGGCGTGTCCCGCTGGATGTGGCTCGTGAAATGGTTCCTCGCCATTCCGCACTACATTGTGCTCTTTTTCCTGTGGATCGCGTTCTTTGTCTCTACGGTGATTGCCGGGATCGTCATCCTGTTCACGGGACGTTACCCGCGCGGCCTGTTCGACTTCAACGTGGGCGTGGTGCGCTGGAGCTGGCGGGTGACGTTCTATGCGACCCGGGTGCTGGGCACCGACAGGTACCCGCCGTTCACCTTGGAACGCACCGACTACCCCGCCGACTTCAGCGTCGACTATCCGCGCGAGCTCTCCCGCTGGCTGGTCCTGGTGAAGTGGTGGCTGCTGGTGATTCCGCAGGCGCTGGTGGTCAGTGCCATCACTGAAGCAACGGTTGTGGTCAACCGGTTCTGGAGCGCGGGCAGTCCCGACGACCTGCTCGACGGAGGCTGGACCCGGTGGGGCGGAAGCATGTGGCAGGACGGCTGGGACGAGGGGTGGACCGACGGCGTCTACACCACCGTGAGCAGGCAGGGTCTTTCCCTGCTGGGCCTGCTGGTCCTCATCGCCGCCGTCATCCTGCTCTGCACCGGACGGTATCCGCGGCAGCTGTTCAACCTGGTCATGGGACTGAACCGCTGGACCTACCGGGTCCTCGCCTACGGGGCCCTCATGCGTGATGAGTATCCGCCGTTCCGGCTCGATCAGGGTCCTGCGGACCGCAGGGATGAGGCCGCAGGCCTGGGGCGTCCCGGCCCGGACAAAGGCTAGGAGCCGGCCCAGGCTCCGGACAGACGTGAGCCCCGACAGGGGCCCGCCCGGACAGCGGTTAGGAGCCGGCCGCGCCGGAATCAGGTGCGGACGCGAGGATGCAGAATTCGTTACCCTCGGGATCGGCCAGCACAACCCAGGGAACCTCAGTGCCCTGCCCGACGTCGGCCCGTACCGCGCCCAGCGCGAGCAGGCGTTCAACTTCCTCCTCCTGGGTGCAGCCCACCGCGTGCAGATCCAGGTGCAGCCGGTTCTTCACGGACTTTGGCTCCGGCACCGGCAGGATATAGATCGGCAGGCCGAAGCCGTCAGGGGAGGCGAGTCTGATGAAGCTGTCCTCCTCCTCCGCGATCCGGTAATTCAGGGCCCGGGTCCAAAACTCCGCCAACCGGCGGGAGTCCACGGCATCAAAGGAAAGGGAGGAGAACGCGCTGGTCATGGCTAAGGCTCCTGGGGCAAAGGATGGAAAGTCCGCCAAAGCTAGCACCGGGCCGGAGCCGGGTCAAAGGTGCGGCACGCCGCCGATGCGGCAGCCGGAACCCGATGTGCCTCCGGGATGCGAGACTGCTTGCACCGAGGGGGAGGGGAACTATGGGCGCGGTAGGGGGAGAGCCGTCTGCTGCCGGTGTCCGATTGCGGCAGAATCCCGGGTTTGTGCGGTTCTGGCTGGCTTCGACCGTGTCCGATTTTGGCACCTACATCACCACCCTTGCGGTATCCGTCCTGATTCTGGTGACCATGGACGGCACGGCCCTGGACCAGGGCCTGGTCAATGCCGCGCGCTGGGCGCCGTATCTGCTCTTTGGCCTTGCGGCAGGGATATGGGTGGACCGGTTTTCCCGCCGAACCGTGCTGATAGCCGGGGACCTGGGCAGAGGACTGATCCTCACCGGGATCTGCGCCGCCGCAGCCGCGGGATTCCTCACCGCGCCGTGGCTGATGATCCTCATGTTCGCCTTTGGAACACTTGCCCTGACCAGCGATGCCGCCTATCAAAGCTTCCTGCCGCGCCTGGTGCCCCGGCCGCTTCTCACACGGGCGAATGCCAGGCTCCAGCAGAGCGATACAGTCGCCCAGACCACCGGAAGCGCAGCCGCGGGAGGCCTGGTGGCACTGGTGAGCGCACCGTTCGCGCTGTTGGTGGACGCGGCGTCGTATCTGTTCTCGGCAGTGGTGCTGCTGACGCTTAAACCGGAAGCAAAGCAGAAACCGGAGGCGAAGCATAAGCCGGGATCGGAACTGGAGCCGGAAGCGAAGCAGAAACCGGAGGCGAGGCATAAGCCGGGATCGGAACAGGAGCCGGACGCCGGCCCGGGAATCGGTCCGGACACTCAAGAGGGCTTTTTCCCGCGGATCGCCGAAGGGCTGCGGTGGGTTTACGGCCACCCGTTTCTGGCGCCCCTGGCCTTGAGCAGCCATGTGTGGTTCATCGGCTCCGCAGTTCTGGGCGCCGTCCTGCCCACTGTGGTCCTGAAGGACCTCGGAATGGGTCCGGCGGGGCTGGGGCTCGTCCTTGGCTGCGCCGGAGTTGGAGCAGTGATCGGCACAACTGTCTCCACCGGCCTGGGCCTGCGGTGGGGAACGGGCCGGACCATCATTGCCGCGCGGACCATCCAGCCGGCGGCGATTGCCCTGGTGGCCCTGGCCCCGCTGGCCGCCGGCGGGACGGGGCAGGGCTCCTCCCTGCCGGACTGGCCGGCCGGAACCTGGTGGGCCCTGGCGCTGGCGGGCGGCGGGCAGCTGTTGTTCGGGATGGCGATGGGCCTCGAGGGTCCGCTGGAAATGGGCTACCGGCAGGCTGTAACACCAGACCGGCTGCTGGCAAGGATGAGCGCCACCCTGCGGTCCGCGAACCGGGGGATGATCGTGGTGGGCGCACCGCTGGGCGGAATCATCGCTGCCGCTGCGGGCACTGGTGCGGCGCTGTGGACGTCCTGCGGCCTGCTGCTGCTGTCCGCCGTCGTGCTGGTGTTCTCCCGGTTCAGGGACGCCGGGGAAGGCCAGCACCTGACGGCCGACGAAAGCCCTGGCGCATACTGGAGGACATGAAAGGTCTGACTCTGCTGGGCATATTTCTCATGGTCGCGGGGCTGGTGGGCTGCGGCTTCTGCTTCATTTTCTGGGCCAGTACCCCTGACCTGCAGCCGCCGCCGGGAACACGCCTGCTGTACGGCATCGCATCGGTGGGGTCGGTTTTGTGCATCGCCGCTTCCCTGCTGATCCGCAGGCGCATCGGGCCGGGAAACGGCGCCCGCAACTAGCAGGCCGGCCAGAGGTTCCGGCGGGTGTTTTCCCTCACGCATAAGCGTGCGAAAGGCGTTGCTGCACGGAAGAAAACGATGGAAGGTGTCTTGAGTGTGACCCCGGTCCGTCTGATCGGTCACAACCGGCCCATTCCGCCCGCCGCAGCTGGATAGTCTTGAATTATGGACCTCGAAAACATTAATTTTCACACCCGAAAGTGGGTCCGTCCCGAAGATCTCAACGCCAACGGCACCCTGTTTGGCGGCAGTCTTCTGCGATGGATCGATGAAGAAGCAACCATCTACGCCATCCTCCAGATGGGCAACGGCCGCGTGGTCACCAAGTTCATGTCGGAGATCAACTTCGTCAGCTCCGCCCAGCAGGGCGACATGATCGAAATGGGCCTGCGCGCCACAAAGTTCGGCCGGACCTCGCTGACCATGCGCGCCGAAGTCCGCAACATGATCACCCGCCGCAGCATCCTGACCATTGACCGGATCGTCTTTGTCAGCCTTGACGGGCACGGCCACCCGATGCCCCACGGCTTCACGGAAATTACCTATGACCGTGACCGGCTGCCCGACCACCACATTCCTCCGGTGACGTTCGACGCCTAGCAGGCAGCCGGCAGCAGGTAGCCGGCCCTCCGGGCTGACTTCCGTCCAACCGCCCGCGCGGCCTGCTTTCCCCTCCCAGGGGTCTTCTTTTTTCGACGCCGGGGCGCCCACAGCGGGCCGCAGGGAGGTGAGGGGAAGGGCCGGTATGGGACACTCAAGGCAGCAACGCCCATGACGGAAGCCCGGTGACGACGGCGGTCCGGCACCGCGCAACGGAGCGGGCCGCCCGGAGATCCGGGTTGGAACGGAGCCTGCATGCCGGAACCCGCGCAGCATCTTGGAGTCGAATCGCTGATCGGCGAGTGGCTGGACCATCCCACCGGACGAACCGTCCTCATCGACGTGCTGGCGCGCCGCAGTCCCGATGCCCGGGCACTCTATGCCATGAGGATGCTGCCGCTTTCCGCCCTGGTGACCCTCAGCAACGGGGTGGTGACCCCGGAATACCTGAACCTCATGGCGCAGGCCGCCAACAAGCTGATCGACCTCCCAACGGTCCGCCCGGGAACGGCCCATCTCTTTCCGTCCGCCCCGCCCCCGGCGCCCAACGACTGGGAGGAGCCCCTCGTTGAGGGCCGGTTCCACGGCAAGACGGTGGTGGTCTCGGGGGCTGCATCGGGGATCGGCCGGGCCGTCGCGCTGCGCGTGGCCCGGGAAGGCGGCCACGTCCTTGCCATCGATCTCAGCACCCTGCGGATGGAAGCGCTTCTGGAGAAGAACCCGGATCTGGACATTACCGGCGTGGTGGCCGACATTTCCAGCCAGGAGGACGTCAACAAGATTGCGGTCCAGGCCCGGGGACGGGTGGACGGACTCGCCGTCGTCGCCGGGATTGCCGATGACATGGTTGCCCTTCACGAGGTGGAAGACGAGCTCTGGGAGAGCGTCTTCCGGATCAACGTCGACGGGCCGTTCCGTCTCTCCCGCGCCATCATTCCGCTGATGCTTGCCCGCGGCACCGGATCGATTGTGAATGTCTCCTCGCAGGCGGGCCTCCGCGGGTCCATCGCCGGCGCCGCGTACACCGCATCCAAGCATGCCGTGATCGGCCTGACCCGCAGCGCGGCCTTCATTTACAGTCCGCGCGGCCTCCGCGTCAACGCCGTCATTCCGCGGCCCACCCGCTCGGCCCTGGAATCTAACTACGGGTCGCTCGGCGGCGCCGGGCCGCTGCCGGCCCCAACCTTCACCGCTCCGGAGATTGAGTCGGCGCAGATCGCCTCGCCCATGGCCTACCTGCTCAGCGACGACGCCGCCAACGTCACCGGAGCCATCCTGCCCGCCGATGAGGGCTGGGGCGTGGCCTGAGGCGGCCAACGCCGCGTCGGGCCGCGGCTACCTTCCGTGCCGTGCCCTCAGATCCTCTTCAAGCTGCTTCAGCAGCGCGGGCGTGACCGGGCTGCCGGGGAACCGAGCCAGCCGGTTCAGCGGCATACTGCCCACCAGTGCCAAAGACGCCGCGAGCTGAGCAGTGTCCGGCGCCGCACCGGCGTCTGGATCCGGCACCTCGGCGGAGTCCGGGTTCCCGCCGCCCGCGGCTGCGCCGCTTCCTGTCCCGCCGCTTCCCGCCCCGGAACCGGTCATCGCGGCAACCAGGGCGGCCGCGGCCTCCGGATCGGCCAGCCACTCTTCGAGGGACGATCCGATGCCCAGCGCCGGAGGGGGAACCGTGCCGTCCAGTGCAGCAACTCCCGCCAGACGGATATCCCGGGACGACGCACCCACCTCAAGGCGGTATTCCCCGGCGTCCGCCACCCAGCTTCCGGTGGTGGGCTCGTACCGCGACAGGGCACGGACGTCCAGTTGGAATTCCACCCGCCGAGCCTCACCCGGCTCCAGCCGCACCTTCTCGAAGCCCCGCAGTTCACGCCGCGGGCGCAGCGGGCGCTGGGGGCCGCCGTCGTCCTCTCCGGGTGCCCCGGAATACAGCTGCACCACCTCGCTGCCGCTGCGGCCGCCCGTATTGGTCAAGGTGAGCGCTGCCTGGACGTACTGGTCCGCTCCGGCGCCGACAGCGCGGATTTCCAGGTCCGAGTACTCGAAGGTGGTGTAGGAGTATCCGTGCCCAAACGGATACGCCACTTCCATGCCGCGGGTGTCATACCAGCGGTATCCCACCAGGAGCCGCTCCCCGTAGCGCACGGTGCCGCCTTCGCCGGGATAGTTGCCGTAAGCGGGGGTGTCCGACAACCGCAGCGGCACGGTTTCGGCCAGCCGGCCGCCGGGTTCCTCGCGGCCCAGCAGCACGTCGGCAAGAGCACTTCCGCCGGCCTCGCCCGGTAGCCAGGCCTCCAGGACCGCCGGGACCGCAGCCGCCCATCCCGTGGTCACGACCCCGCCGTTGGAAAGCACCACGACGGTCCGCGGATTCGCTTCGGTGACCGCGGTGAGCAGCTCCAGCTGGGAATCCGGCAGATCGAGGGTGGTCCGGTCAAAGCCCTCCGATTCCGCAGCGTCCGGCAGGCCCAGGAAGACGACGGCGGTGTCAGCTGCGGCCGCAGCTGCAGCTGCCGTTTCGACCAGGTCTTCCCCGGCCCAGGGCGATTCCGGGGAGAGGGCATAACCGGGTTCGAACAGCAGCCCGGGTACCTGCTCCTGCAGTGCATCCAGAGGTGTGACCAGCTGCACGGGATTCACCCGGGAGGATCCGCTGCCCTGGTACCGGGGTGTGCGGGCCAGTTCGCCGATCACCGCCAGGGTGCCCGCGGGGGACAGGGGGAGAATGCCGCCGTCATTCTGCAGCAGCACCATGGAGGCTGCCGCGGCCCGGCGGGCCAGCTCGTGGTGCGCGGCGTAATCCGCCGCCTCGCCGCCGGCGCCTGCGGAAGTGCCGGGCTGCACCGACGCACGGCGAACCAGCGCCAGGATCCGTTCCACGGACTGGTTGATCTGGTCCTCCGTTACCGTGCCCGCATCCAGCCCGGCGGCCAGCTCCTGCGTGCCCAGGCCTCCGCTGGAGGGCATTTCCAGATCAAGGCCGGCGGTGAGCGCGGCCGCCCGGTCGGTCACCGCCCCCCAGTCCGAAACGACGACGCCTTCGTAGCCCCAGGTGTCGCGCAGCACCGTTCCCAGCAGCCAGGGGTTCTCCGCGGCATGCAGCCCGTTCACCTTGTTGTAGGCGGCCATGACCGTCCACGGACCCGCGGTGCGGACCACCGTCTCGAAGGCGCGCAGGTAAATTTCATGCAGGGTCCGCTGATCCACCACGGCATCCACCCGCATCCGGTCCGCTTCCTGGTTGTTCGCCGCGAAGTGCTTGGGGCTGGCACCGACGCCTTCCGCCTGGACCGCAGCCGTCCACGCCGCACCGAGTTCGCCCGCGAGCAGCGGGTCTTCCGAGAAGTATTCGAAATTGCGTCCGCACAGCGGGGTGCGCTTGATGTTCAGGCCCGGCCCCAGCAGGATGTCGACGCCCTGGGCGCGGGCCTCCTGCGCGACGGCGGTGCCCAGTTCCGAGAGCAGGCTGCGGTCCCAGGAACACGCCGTCGCGCATTCCGCCGGAAAACAGGTGGCGGGTACCGAATCGCCCAGCCCCGTCCCTCCGCCGTCGCCGGCCGGCCGCCGGACGCCGTGCGGCCCGTCGGCGAGGACCAGGGAGCGGATTCCGTGCGGGGGAAGGGACACTGTTTCCCAGAATCCGGCCCCCGACAACAGGCTGAGCTTCTCGTCCAGGCTTAGGTCCGGCAGGGCTGGGATCTCCACGTGCGCCTCCTCGTATGCGGGCTCCGAGTCTAAGCCGCCGCCGGGACCGGCGAAAGGGTGTCCGCCCCCTGTTCCCGCGTTCCCGGGGGCCGTAGGGTTCAGGTACGGCGGCAGTTGTTCACGGCCTGCCGCCGGGACGGGAGCCACGTGTGAAGAGCCACCTTGACCGCTACAAGCAGATGGCGGAAATCCTGTACCGCAACGGACTGGGGTACCTGGTAGCCGCCTCCGGCCTGGAAGCCCGGATTCCTTTCCGGCGGAAGGCCCAGCCGGGAGACCGCCCCGAACAGCGGGCAAGCAGCCCCGAATACCTGCGCCGGGCACTGGAAGAACTGGGACCCACCTTCGTGAAACTGGGCCAGCTGCTCTCGACCCGGCAGGACCTGCTGCCGCCGAAGTACCAGCAGGAACTGGCCAAGCTGCAGGACCATGCCGAACCGGTGCCCTGGGAACAGATTCAGCGGGTGCTCCGGGAAGCACTGGGGGAGCAGGTACTCTCACGTTTCACCAGCTTCGACACCACGCCTCTGGCCAGCGCCTCCATCGGCCAGGTTTACGGGGCCAGGCTGCCGGGCAACAGGGACGTGGTAGTGAAAATCCGCAGACCCGGGATCGATGAGGAAGTGAATGAGGACCTGGACATCCTGCAGGGGCTGGCCGGGTATGCGGGCAGGCACTGGGAGGCCGCCCGGGACTATGACGTTCCCGGCTTGATGGACGAGTTCGCCGAGACGCTGCGGTCCGAACTGGACTACACGCAGGAGGCGCGCAACGCCCGCCGGTTTGCCCTGAATTTCGAAGACAACCCCGCCGTCCGGATTCCCGCCGTCTTCGATGACTTCAGCACGTCAACGGTCCTGACCCAGGAACGGCTGTACGGGCTGAAAGTCACCGACACCGCTGCCCTGGACGCGGCCGGGATCGACCGCAAGGCGCTCGCAGTGACGGCGGCGGACGCGGAAATGAAAATGGTTTTTGACGACGGCTTTTTCCATGCCGACCCGCACCCGGGAAATATCTTCGTGGAGCCCGGCGGGCTGATCGGGCTGATCGATTTCGGCATGGTGGGGGAGATCGACGACAAGTTCCGGACCCAGCTCTCGGCGCTGTTCGTCGCGGTCATCCGCAAGGACCCGGACCGGATGGCTTCTGCCCTGGTCCGCATGTGTGCCAGGACGCGCCGGGTCGACCGCCTCAAGCTGCGTCTTGACCTGCAGCAGCTCATCCGGCTGTATGAGGGGCGGACCCTGGGAAACGCGCCGGTGGGCCGCATCATCAACGGGGCGCTGGGCATCATCCGCAGCCATCATCTGCAGCTGCCGCGGGAGATGGCACTGCTGCTGCGGATGCTGATCATGACCGAAGGCATGGGAGAGGTGCTGGATCCGGATTTCAGCATGGGCAGCACGCTGGCTCCCTACGCACGGCGGATGGCGGTGCACCAGTTGAATCCGGTGGCGGTTGCCCGGCGGCTCGGACAGGTGGGAGCCGAAACGCTGGAGCTGGGAGCTGAGCTGCCGGACCAGTTGCGCCGGCTGCTGAACACGCTGGACTTTGAGGGGCTGGAGGTGCACCTGCGGGCCGAGGAACTCGCACCCCTGGTGGAGCGGCTGGAAAGGGTGGGCAACCGCATGGTGGCAGCCATCTTCGCGGCCGCCTTCATCCGCGGTGTCGGCGAGCTCACGCTGGGCGACACCGACCGCTGGAAGGGCTGGCAGGCCCCGCTGATGACCGCCGGGCTTGCCTCGACCGGTGCCCTGGGCGGGTATCTGGCCTGGACCGCGCGCCGGCAGCGCATCAGGGACTACTGATGGAGCTGTCGCTGGCCGGCCTGACAGTCCTGGTGGCAGGCGGCACCACGGGAATCGGCCGTGCCGTCGTGGAGGAATTCGCCCGCGAACGCGCCAACGTCTCCTTTTGTTCAGACAAGCCCTATGACGTGGGAGTTCTGGAGGAACAGCTGGCGGGATCCGTGGGGCGGGTCGAGGGATCCGTGGTGGACCCTGCCCACCCGGGTGCGCTGGCCCGGTGGGTCAGCGAAACAGCCGTGATTTTCGGCGGTGTCGACATAGTGGTTTCCGCAGCCAGCGCCCTGGCCCTGGATGACACGGACGAAAACTGGGAGGCATCCCTCGCTGTGGACCTGATGGGAAGCGTCCGGCTGGTCAAAGCCGCGCTTCCACACCTGGAACTGAGTACCGCACCGAGCATTGTTGTGGTGTCCAGCACCTCGGGGCGGGAGGTTGATTTTGCGGCCGGACCCTACGCCACGGCTAAGACGGCAGTGGCCGGCTACGTCGCGGGCCTCGCCTTCCGGCTTGCCGGCCGGGGCATCCGGGCCAATACGGTCAGCGCGGGCAACACCTACTACCCCGGCAGCTACTGGGCGTTGCTGGAGGAACACGACCCGGTCACGTTCGAGGCGGCAGTGGCGAGGAACCCCACCGGACGGATGGGTACGCCCGCGGAAGTGGCCGACGTCGTCGCCTTCATCGCCAGTCCGCACGCCTCACGGGTTACCGGAGCAAACATACTGGTTGACGGCGGACTTTCCCGGGCCGTCCAGCTGTGAGCGCGGACGCAGCGGGGCCCTAGAAGACCACAGCATGCAGGACCGGACGGACCGCGGCGGGTGCCGCGATCCGTCCGGTCCTGCTGCTAAGCCAAATTTGACTGGTGCATTTTGCTGTCTTTACTGCTCTTACAGCTGCCTGCTGCTCTCACACTCCCTGCTGCTCTCACACTCCCTACTGCGCGAAGTCGGTGGAGTTGTAGATGTTCAGGTTCAGTGCCGCCGCCACCTGGGCCACGGCGTGCTGCGCCCGGACACTGTTGCCCACCGGATCCAGCGGAGGAGAGAAGGCCGCGATGGCCAGCGTCCCCGGCATGATGGCAAGCACCCCGCCGCCCACGCCGCTCTTGGCGGGCAGGCCCACCTTGTAGGCCCAGTCACCGGACGCGGTGTACATGCCCTCCATAGTCATTTCCGCGAGGATCGGAGGAACCAGGGAAGCATCAAACACCTGCTTGCCCGTCACCGGATTCCGCCCGCGCGCAGCCACCGTTGCACCCATCGTGGCCAGGTCCCTGGTGGTGACCAGGGTTGAACACTGCCGGGTGTACACCTCGCAGGCTTCCATGGGGTCCGAATACATTGTCCCGCCCGAGTACAACAGCCAGGCAATGGCACGGTTATGGAAGTTGGTGGACTGCTCGGAGTCGTTGACGGCGTCGCTGATCCTGATCTCCCGTCCGGCAAAGGCGCTCTGCATGTCCAGAATCTTCTTCCAGCGCTCATCCGGAGAATCAGCCGGAATCAGCGACACCGTGGACATGGCGCCTGCGTTCACCAGGGGCGACACCGGTTTGTCTCCGTGCAGGGCCACGGCGATGACGGAGTTGAACGGCTCCCCGGTTGGATCCGCCCCCACCTTGTCGTGGAATTCCGGCAGGCCCACACTCTGCATGGCCAGCGTCATCGAGAAGACCTTGGAAATGGACTCCAGGGCAAACTCGAAGCCCGCATCTCCGGCCTCGTAGATGTCGCCGTCCGCCGTCACGACACAAACACCGAACAGCGAGGGATCAACGGACGCCAGATACGGGATGTAGCTGGCATTCGCGCCGCCGGAGTCATTCACATGATCGGCGTGAGCCGTTTGAACAGCTTGGGTTATGGCCGATTTGTCGGGCATCATAGGGCTGCACTCCCGCCTACTGCAGGCCGGGGCCGCAGGTTTGATTTATCGGTGTCCCCTGTCGGAGAGGACTCACCGGCAGGGGCGCCGCCCGGTTCGGATTCCCCGGAACCTTCTCCGGAACCGGCACCTGATCCAACGGCTCCGGAGGCCAGCGCCTGCTCGGTAAGGACCGCAGTGGGTACCGAGGACTGGGTTTGGACGCCGGGATGGCTGTGCTCCAGCTGCCAGGTAAAGGGTACGAAGCTGCTGGACGGATCCCGCCAGTGCGGTTTGCGCACTGCGTAGATCACCAGGGGAAGGATGAAGAATACCGCTGCTCCGCCTGCCAGGATGCCCACGTACAGCTCCGGGGACCCAACGGCAATCTGGTCCGGAGGAATGAAGCTGAAGACAAAGGCCATCAGCGAACCGAGGAATCCGAGGCCGCCCACCAGCCACATGCCGATTTCTCCGCCGGGCACCCGGTACGGCCGGGGCCGGTTGGGCTGGGCGTACCGCAGATAGATGGCGGCGCCGAACATCAGCATGTACATGATCAGGTACAGGATGACGGTGAGCTGGCTCAGGATCTGGTACGCGGCCTGCACTGACGGCAGCACCACGTAGACCAGTCCCAGGGCCGTGACCACAAGCGCCTGGAAGAGCATGATGTGCGTTCCCATGCCGTGCTTGTTGGTGCGCTGCCAGAACCGGGGCAGATAGCCTGCCTTGGCTACGGCCAGCAGACCGCTGGAGGGGCCTGCCACCCAGGTCACCACGCCGGCGAGGACCCCGATCAGCAGCATGGCCGCGATGATCGGGCCCGCCCAGCCGATGCCCGCCCACTCGAACATGTCGTTGTAGGAGGTCAGCAGGGACTGGGTGAGGTTGATGTCCGCCTGCGGCACCACAAAGGCAATGGCCAGGGTGCCCAGAACAAAAATCACCACGGTGCCCAGTGCCGCGATCAGCACCGCGATCGGATAATCACGGGTGGGGTTCTTCACTTCCTTGACGTGGATGGCGTTCATTTCCATGCCGGCGTAAAACAGGAAGATGCTCGCGGCCAGCACCACGTTGGAGAAGTTGGAGAAGTCCGGAACGAGTTCGCCCCAGCCCATCTGGATCTGCGGGGTGTTTCCGGCGAAGTAGTAGGAGAACCCCAGCACGATCAGGACGGCGGCCGGAATGATGGTGCCAACAATGCCGCCCCACTGGGCCACCTTGGAGAAGGCGGCGGCGCCCCGGAAGGCAATGAAGGTGGCCAGCCAGTAGACCACCAGCACCACCGCCAGGACAAAGGCCTTGTTGCCCGAGAGCTGCGCATCCAGGTTTTGGTCGGTTCCGGTGTACGCCAGGGACACCGCCCCGAAGGTTAGGACCGTCGGAAACCAGATGCTGACTTCGATGAAAAGCATGAACATCGCAACAAAGGCCCAGCGCGGGCCGAACGCTTCACCCACCCAGCGGAACACGCCGCCCTGCTCCGGCCAGCCCGTGGCCAGTTCCGCAGCAACGAGCGACACCGGAATCAGGAAAACAACAGCGGCGAGCACGTAGTAAAAGATGGAGCTGAGGCCGTATTCGGCCTCGGCCGGCAAACCGCGGAGACTTACCACGGCCACGATGTTCATGACGGCCAGTGCGCCGATGGTGATTTTGGCTGTCTGCTTAGCCTTGGCCCGTGCCGCGTCCGAACCCGGTGCGGACGAACCCGACGACGAGCCGGTTGATGCGGACGAGCCGGTTGATGCAGTGGAATCACTCATCCCACTCACCTCCTCGAGTTAGTGGTGGAAACCGGGATGTGCTGCCTCCTGCGGCATGGGGGACTCAAGCCGGTTGAGGTAATCGGTTTCGGTCCGGATGTCGTTGAGGAGGCTGTCGGCCAGGTCCATGCTGAGCCCGTTGCGGACGACAATCCGTTCGACGGTCATGTTTTCCAGATTGCTGGGCATGGGATAGGCGGGCACAAGCCAGCCTTTGGACCGCAGCCGTTCGGCGAGGTCGTACAGGCTCCACTTATCGGTGTGGCCTTCCTTGAGGCGCCAGGCAAACACCGGGATGTCCGATCCGTCGTTCCACAGCTCGAAGGGCCCCATCTCGCTGATGCCGGAGGACAGGTAGAGTGCAACGTCCTGGCACGCCTGCTGGACCTTGGCATAACCGGAGCGGCCAAGGCGGAGGAACAAGTAGAACTGCAGAACGACCTGGGCCCCGGGACGGGAAAAGTTCAGCGCGAAGGTCGGCATGTCGCCGCCGAGGTAACTCACATAGAAGATGAGGTCCTCGGGCAGCCACTGGCGCTCGCGCCAGACGACCCACCCCAGGCCGGGATAGACCAGACCGTACTTGTGGCCCGAGGTGCTGATGGAGTGCACCCGGGGGATCGAGAAGTCCCACTCAAGGTCCGGCTGGATGAACGGGGCGATCATGGCGCCCGAGGCCCCGTCCACGTGGATGGCGATGTCCAGTCCGGTGGAGGCCTGGATTTCGTCAAGCTTGTCTGCGATCTGCTTGACCGGTTCGTACATTCCCGTGTAGGTCACGCCCATGATGGCGACAACGCCGATCGTGTTTTCGTCAACGTACTTTTCCAGTTCGAAGCCGTCCAGGCACTTGTGCTCCTCGCTGATGGGAACCAGCCGGGCTTCGATGTCGAAATAGTTGCAGAACTTCTCCCAGCAGACCTGCACCGCGGAACTCATGACAAGGTTGGGCTTGTCTGTTGGTTTGCCGTCCGCCCTCCGGGAATGCTGCCACAGGCGTTTCAGGGCCAGGCCGCCGAGCATGCAGGCTTCGGAGGAACCAACCGTCGAGGTGCCGATGGTGCCGCCGGGATCGGGGGAGTGCCACAGATCGGCAAGGATTTTCCAGCAGTTCTGCTCAATCTGGGCAGTCTGCGGGTACTCGTCCTTGTCAATCATGTTCTTGTCATACGTCTCGGCATACAGCTTGTTGGCGTGGTCGTCCATCCATGTGCTGACGAACGTGGCCAGGTTCAGACGGGCGTTCCCGTCCAGCATGGTCTCGTCATGAACGATCTGATAGGCCGTTTCCGGGAGCATCTCGCCGTCCGCCAGCTTGGTCTTGGAGGCAACGGTGTCTTCGCCCGGGCGGGCGAACAACGGATTTACGCTCAGTGAGTCTTTATCGCGTTCCTGCGGCATCATCTGGACCTTTCAGTAAGGGTGTGAACTGCACCGGACCGGTGTGATCGCCGGTCGTGAATCCTCATGAGGCTGCGCGCATCAAAAACTCTACGCGGGGCCAAAAACAGTGGCTAGGGTCACCGACCCCGGCAGCGCCGGGGCACCGGTATTGGTGCCGGTTCGGCTTCCCGGGCTGCCGGATGGGGCCTGGACCGTTGAGGCAGGGACTGCCCGCGCGTACTGTGAAACGCAAATCGAGTGAGGCCGCTGATCATCTGAAACCACTGATCAGGCGGATCCACTGATCGTCTGAAACCACTGAGGGAACATCTGCGAGGAGGCATTCCATGGCGGGACTGGCGCGGCGTGATCGGTTCGAACTGCCCGAACCCGTACGCAAATTCTTTGAAGGCGACTGGGAGGTCCCGGCGTTCCCGGTCGAGGAGTACCGGGATGGTGCCACGATGGTGGTGAAGGCCGAGCTTCCCAACATTGATCCCGACAAGGACCTGGACGTTTCCGTGAGCGACGGCATCCTGCACATCAAGGGTGAGCGCCGCGAGGGCAGCGAGCACAAGGACAAGAACGGCTACCGGAGCGAGTTCCGCTACGGCTCGTTCACCCGCGACATACCGCTGCCCGCCGGTTCCAGCCAGGACAACGTGAGCGCGTCCTACAACGACGGCGTCCTTGAAGTCCGCGTTCCGGTGCCCGAGGCAGGCTCCTCCTCCACCAAGGTGCCCATCTCCAGGGGCTGATTTTCCACGGGGTGATTCCAAAGGGCTGATTACGCTCCAAGGGGCTAGGTCCGGTTCCAAGGGGCTGAGCCCGAGGGGGCGACAACCCGGGCCGCGGGAAACGCTGCGGCAAGGAGGTTCGATGAGCAGCCATGCTTCCGGCGTGCCCAAAAGTGGAGGCGGCCCTAAAAGCGGAACCGGCGGTTCCGCTTCCACGGACCGGCCGGCCCGCAGGTACCCCGACTGGGTTGTCATCGCCACTCTGGCCAGCGGCGGCGTCGTCGTGTCCCTGGAGAAAACAGCGGTGGTTCCGCTGTTGCCCGAGTACCCCGGGATCTTCGGCGTCACGTCCGACGACGTGTCCTGGATGGTGACGGTCACGCTGCTGAGCGCGGCAGTGGCGACGCCGATCGTCTCCCGTCTGGCGGATATGTTCGGCAAGCGGCGGATGCTGCTGGTGGCCATGACCATGATGGTGGCGGGAGCCTTCACCGCGTCCATTGGCGGCACCTTCTTCTGGGCGCTTGTGGGACGGGCACTGCAGGGATTTGCCGGAGCAGTGATCCCGGTGGGCATCAGCATTCTGCGCGATACCCTGCCGCAGCGGAAAATCGCCGGCGCGGTTTCGCTGATGAGCGCCAGTTTCGGCATCGGAAGTGCCCTCGGACTGCCGATGGCGGGGCTGATCTATGAACGGCTGGGCTGGAGGGCCACCTTCTGGGTGGTCGGGGTCATTGCCGCCGTACTGATCGTTGCCGTCATCGTGTTCGTTCCCGAGTCCCGGGTACGCACGCCCGGCCGGTTCGACTACGAGGGCGCCCTGGTCCTTTCAGCCGCCATGACCGCCCTTCTCCTGGCCATCAGTAAAGGAGGGGTCTGGGGGTGGACCAGCGATCCGATCCTGGGCCTGTTCGCCGCCGCCGTCGTGCTCCTCGCTGTGTGGTTCCCGCTGGAGCTGCGCAAGGGCCAGCCGCTGGTGGACCTGCGCACCTCGGCGCGGCGCCCGGTGCTCCTGACCAATGCCGCCACCGTCCTGGTGGGATTCTCCATGTATGCCAACATGCTGGTCACCACGCAGCAGCTGCAGCTGTCCAGGGAATCCGGGTACGGGTTCGGACTGAGCGTCCTGGTTGCAGGCCTGACCATGATCCCCGCCGGCCTGGCCATGGTTGCCGCGGCCCCGCTGTCGGCCCGCATCACCAACACCTTCGGTGCGAAGGCAACCATGGTGGTCGGCTGCGCAGTGATGGCCGGCGGCTACCTATCGCGGGTCATGCTGGTCAACACGGTGACCGGCATCATCATCGGCGCCGTCATCGTGTCCGTCGGTACCGCGATCGCCATGGCAGCCATGCCCACGCTCATCATGAGCAACGTTCCCCTCACCGACACGGCTGCCGCCAACGGCGTCAACACGCTGCTGCGCTCGGTCGGCACGTCCACCTGCAGTGCGGCCGTCGCCAGCATCCTGGCTTCCATCACTGTCAGAGTCGGGGGAGAGACCTTCCCCGGGGTGGCCGCCTTCCGTGCGATCTTCGCCCTGGCCTGTTTCGCAGCCCTGGCTGCGACCGGCATTTCCTGCCTCATTCCCAGGGCTCCGCGGCGCGAAGCCACCCACCCGGCGCTCCACGCCCGGCCCGGGCAGCGCCGGCCTCCTCCCGCGGACGCCAAGCGCGAGATCATGGTCACCGGCACCATGCTCGCCGCGGACAACAGCACGCCGGTGCCCGGCGGCGTGGTCACCGTGCTGGACCAGGACGGCGACCCCGTGGACTGGGACCGCGCCGACGACGGCGGGCGCTACGCCGTCGTACTCCCCGGCGACGGCCGCTACGTCCTGGTGGCTACCCAGCACCAGTGGCGTCCGGTGTCCGAGGTGTTCGCCTTCCCGGCGGTGCCCAGCAGCCATGACATCCGCTTCCGCGAGCGGCTGACCCTGACCGGCCTGGTTACCCACAACCGCCGTCCGGTGGCCGGAGCCCTGGTGATCCTGGTTCAGCCTGCGGGGGAGAACCGGGCCGCAGCGCGCTCGGACACCGCCGGCCGCTACGTGCTGCCGCTGCCGCGTCCGGGAACGTACATCCTCACCGTCGTGGAACCGGACGGCACCACCACCCACACCCGGCGGGTTGCCCTGCCGGCGCCGAACACGGTGATAGACGTGGAACTCGGCGGGGAGCCGCCCACAACGGGCCTGCGGATCTAGGGACGGCCGAAGGCCGAGACCAAGCGCACACTTCTGCCTTTGGTGCCTGATTGGTTCAGCGCATAGGATCAATCTGGCGTAAATGGGGCGCGGTCCCTCCGGGACCCGCTGGACTGGTGTTTTCACTCCCCGGATCCGCCGCTCCCTTTGCAACATTTCCGATGAACCGGAAAGCACCCTGCTGCCCCCCCGCCGGCTTCTGTCCGCGGGAGCTCCCGTGTGCCGACGGAACTCCTTTTGTCTTTAAGTTAGGGTACGTGGTGGATCTCACCCTCATGGTGGCGCTGGTGATCGCGCTCGCATTATTCTTCGACTTCACCAACGGCTTTCACGACACAGCCAACGCAATGGCAACTCCCATTGCCACAGGTGCAATCAAGCCGAAGAACGCTGTAGCCCTGGCTGCAGTCCTGAACCTGGTGGGCGCTTTCCTGTCCACTGAAGTTGCTAAGACCATTTCCGGCGGCATCATCAGGGAGGGCGAAGGCGGGATCCAGATCACCCCCGTCATGATTTTCGCCGGCCTGCTTGGCGCCGTGATCTGGAACCTGATTACCTGGCTGCTCGGCCTGCCCAGCAGTTCCTCGCACGCCCTGTTCGGCGGCCTGATCGGTGCCGCGATCGTGGGCGCCGGCTTTGGTTCCGTGGATTACTCCGTCCTCATGTCCAAGGTGATCCTGCCGGCCTTCATCGCACCTGCCATCGCCCTTTCCGTGGCTTTCCTGGCCACCCGGCTGGCGTACTCCATTACCCGCCGGCATGACCAGGAATCCGGAGACAAGCTGCCCCGCAAGCGCGGCGGCTTCCGGTATGCGCAGATCTTCTCCTCTTCGCTCGTGGCCCTGGCGCACGGCACCAATGACGCGCAGAAGACCATGGGTGTCATCACCCTGGTGCTGATCTCCGGCGGTTTCCAGATGGTTGGAACCGGTCCGGTCTTTTGGGTTGTCGCAGCCTGTGCAGTGGCGATCGCCGCGGGCACCTACGCCGGCGGCTGGCGCATTATCCGCACCATGGGCACCGGCCTGACCGACGTCAAGCCTGCCCAGGGATTCGCCGCCGAGACCAGCACCGCGGCAGCCATCCTGACCTCTACGCATCTCGGCATGGCACTGTCCACCACACAGGTTGCCTCGGGATCGGTCATTGGCTCCGGCCTGGGCCGCAAGGGAGCAGAGGTCCGCTGGGGAACCGCACGCCGGATCGCCGGAGGCTGGCTGCTGACCCTTCCCGCCGCCGCCGTCATGGGTGCCGCTGCCGCCTTCGTTGCAGGCACCGGCCCGATCGGCGTGACGATTGACGGCGTCCTGGGACTGGCAATCATCCTGTTCATCTTCTTCTGGTCCCGCCGCAACCGCGTCGGCCACGACAACGCAGTCAGCAACATCGACAACGCCGGGGGAGCCGTCAAGATCAACAAGCGCAAGGCCCGCTCCCAGGGCCGTGCCTCCGCCCGCACCACCAAGGTCAAGGAAACATCCAAATGAGCATCAACTGGGTCGCGTACCTCATAGTTGCCGGAATCACCCTGCTGGCCACGCTCGTCGTCGTCGGCCTGTATTCCACGGGTGTCCGCCTCTACGCCGTCGCTTCGGACCGCAACCCCGGTCCGGAAGCCAGGAGCCGGCTCCTGCTGGTCAAGGCCGGAGCCTATGCCTGCTTTGCGGTCTGCGCTGCAGCGGTACTGTTCGGGATCTACCTGATCGTGCCCGCCCTGCACGGCTAGAACCGGTACCTCTGAATCCTGACAGCCATATCCAAGGAGACACCGATGGTCATGCCCCGGAACCTTTTCCTTGTCCGTCACGGGCAAAGCGAAGCGAACGTCATGCAGCGCGCTTCCAGAGCCGGTGACCCGAGCCTGTACACCGAAGAGACCATGACCGTCCCTGACCGTTCCTGGCGCCTCACCGAGCTCGGGGTGGAGCAGGCCAAGGTTGCGGGAGCATGGATCGCAGGGCAGAACATCCACTTCGACCGCGCCATGGTCTCCATTTACACCCGGACGCGCGAGACCGCAGCGCACCTCGGACTCGACGTGCGCTGGGAGGAGAACCGAGTCATCCGCGAACGCTCCTGGGGTGAGATCGGCTCCATGTCGAAGCAGGACTTCGCGCGGAAGTACTCGCAGAATGCGGCCTACCGCGACAGCGATCCGCTGTACTGGGCTCCGCCGGCCGGTGAATCCATTGCAAACGTCGCCGAGAACCGGGTCCGGAACATCCTGAGCACTCTGCACCGCGAAAACGCCCGGGAGAATGTCCTGATGGTGACCCACGGCGAATTCATGTGGGCAACGCGTCTGGTGCTGGAGCGCTGGAGCGACGAAGAGTTCCTTGAACGGGATGCGGACAAGGAGCAGATGATTCACAACTGCACCGTCCTGCAGTACTCCAGCACCGATCCGAATGACCGGAACAACGTCCGCGACAAGCTCAGCTGGGTCCGCCGCTGCTGGCCCGTGCAGGTGGACGGCGAGTGGACCATGTTTGTCGGTGAGTGGGAAGAGTTTGACCGGAAATACTTCACCGGAGAGGAACTCCTGGAGCGGGCCGAGGCAAACCGGCATTTCCTGCAGGGGTCGTTCGGCAGCTGAGCCGTTCGGCATGCTGAACGTGCGGGGCTAGCTGAAGTGCTGCGCACGACGCACAAAAGCCCGGCGGCGGGAGCCTGTTTTGGCTCCTGCCGCCGGGCTTATACGTGCCGCGGGGCACCGGCTTCCGCTGAGCGGCCTGCCGGGCCTGGCTGGACTAGGAAGCTTCGGCGTACTCTGGGTAGTCCGTGTAGCCGGCAGCGCCGTAGGAGTAGAAGGTGGAGGGATCCGGCGTGTTCAGCGGGAGGTCTTCCTCCCAGCGGCGGACCAGGTCGGGGTTGGCGATCACGGGCCGGCCGACGACGACGCCGTCACCGAGTTCGTCCTCCATGAACTGGATGGCTTCTTCACGCGTGGTGAGGATGCCGAAGCCGGAGTTCAGCAGCACCGGCCCGCCGAAGGTCTTCCGCAGTTCCTGCACGAGGATGTCCGAGGGGTCCCGGTGCAGGATGCTGAGGAAGGCCGGCTTCAGCGGTGCGATGCCGGCCACAAGCGCGGTGTACGTCGCCAGGACGTCGGCCGGGTTGGTTTCCAAGACACCCTGGATGTTGTTCTCCGGAGAGATCCGAAGGCCGGTCCGGTCCGCGCCGATGGCCTCGGCCACTGCGCGGTAGACCTCGGTGACAAAGCGGGCCCGGTTCTCGGGCGAACCGCCGTACATGTCGGTGCGCTTGTTGGAATCAGGGGAGAGGAATTCGTGCAGCAGGTAACCGTTGGCGCTGTGCAGCTCAACGCCGTCGAACCCTGCCTTCATTGCTGCGCGTGAGGCGGCAACAAACTCGGCAATAATGACGGGCAGCTCAGCGGTGGTGAGTGCATGCGGAACCGGGTAGGGCTGCTTGCCCTCGTAGGTGTGGGTCAGACCGTCGATAGCCAGGGCGCTGGGGGCCACGACCCTGCGGCCGCCGTTGATTGCGGGGGAGGTCACCCGTCCGGCGTTCATCACCTGGGCCACGATCCGGCCGCCGGCGGCGTGGACGGCGTCGGTCACCTTTTTCCAGCCGGCGATCTGCTCCTCGGTAACCAGCCCCGGCTGCCAGGTGAAGCCCTGTCCTTCGTAGGACGTGTAGGTACCCTCGCTGACGATCAGGCCCATCGAGGCGCGCTGCGCATAGTGCTCCGCCATGAGTTCGGTGGGAATCCCGTTGCGGCCGCTGCGGGTGCGGGTCAGCGGTGCCATGACCAGGCGGTTGGGCAATTCAAGGGAGCCGAGGGTAAGCGGTGAAAAGAGATTCAAGGGGAGGAAGTACTTTCTGTAGGGCCCGTCCGGTGCGGTTCTGCCGGCGCAGGTGGAAATGCTGTCTAATCCGGCCAACCGGGAATACGCCTGCAGTATTCCAAGGCGTGGGATACATCACCGCGGCGGCGCCGGTGCTTTTACCCGGCCCCCGGGCTAGCATGGCGGCATGGTGGTCAGGACTGTCTACTGGGTGGCGGCGTCGCTGGACGGCTTCGTGGTCGGCGGGCCGGCACCCTTTGGGCCTCGCAGTCCGGGTGAGCCGTCTAGCCCGGGTGAGCCGCTGAGACCGGGGGCTCCGGCGGGAAGGTCCGGAGACCCGTGGCCGGAGGATCCGTCTGATCAGGAGTTTCTGAGCGGGGTTGGGGCCGTGGCAATGGGGGCCGGGACATACCGGACCCTGCTGGCCGTCCCGGAATCATGGCCGTACGGCAAAATCCCGGTCTGGGTTTTTACCCGCCATGAATTCCCGGGCATATCGGGTGCAGACATAACTTTTGTCCGCGGCGACGTCGAGGAATTCCATCCGGACATTGTGTACGACGCCGGTGAAAAGAATGTCCTCTTGGCTGGCGGCGCAAACCTCGCCGGCCAGTTCATGGACTGCGGACTTATCGATGAAATGTTCGTCACCGTTGTTCCTGTAGCCCTCGGCGCCGGCCGGCCCATGCTTCCGGTTGCGCGTGCTACCCAACCGGGCGCGCTGCTGGAAACCCGTTCCGAGGACACGGGGCTGGTGCAGCTGCACTACGGGTTCGGGGATGCCCGGGGGCGTCAGGCGCCTGCTTAGCGGGCGTCGCGGATCATGTTGGTCATCCGGGCCGTGCTGAGGCGGCGTCCCTGCTCGTCCGTCATGACGATCTCATGCGTCACCAGCGTCTTACCGCGGTGGATGGCCGTGGCGGTTCCGGTCACGGTGCCGGAGGAAACCGACCGGTGATGAGTTGCGCCTATTTCGATGCCCAGGGCCTGCCGCCCGGGACCGGCATGAATTGCGGCACCAAAGGAACCCAGCGTCTCGGCCAGGACAAGATGGGCACCGCCGTGCAGGATTCCGGCCACCTGTTCGTTGCCCTCCACGGGCATGGTCGCGACCATCCGCTCGGCCGTCATCTCGGTGAAACGGATGCCCAGCTTCTCCACGAGCCGCCCGACACCGTTGGCGCTAAGCCAGCCGTGCATCTCCTCAGGGACGCCCGCTTCGGTCAGCTGGTCAGTGAAGGGGTTGGGTGCCTCGGACCGGGCGCCGTTGTCCGGCGTGAAATTGTCGCTCATGCCAACTAGGCTTACATCTGTGAGTGAATCTACCAAACTGGCCGATATTCAAGCAGAAATCCCTGCCGAGACCGTACTTGAGGGGGTCGTGGAACCCGCACCCGAGGCACTCGGGACCGCTACGGCGGGAGGGCACAACCGGCTGCTGGTGATCGACGGCCATTCCATGGCATTCCGTGCTTTCTACGCGCTGCCGGCCGAGAACTTTTCCACGGACACCGGCCAGCACACCAACGCCGTGTACGGATTCACTTCCATGCTGATCAACCTCATCAAGGAGGAGAAGCCAACCCACCTCGCGGTTGCCTTTGACCTTGACACCCCGACCTTCCGCTCCGAGGAATATACGGAGTACAAAGGCGGCCGCAACAAGACGCCCGAGGAATTCCACGGCCAGGTGGACCTCATCATCAAGGTGATGGAAGCCATGCGCATCCCCACCCTGTCCATGGACGGCTACGAGGCCGACGACATCCTGGCAACGCTGGCGGAGAAGGCGTCCGCCAGGAACTGGGACGTCATGATCGTCTCGGGGGACCGGGATGCCTTCCAGCTCGTGGATGACCGCGTCACCGTCTTCTATCCCAAGAAGGGCGTCTCCGACCTGCCGCGCATGGACGCCGCCGCCGTCGAGGCGAAGTACCTGGTGCCGCCGGACAAGTATTCCGACCTGGCGGCCCTGGTCGGCGAGTCCGCAGACAACCTTCCGGGCGTGCCCGGCGTCGGCCCCAAAACGGCGGCCAAGTGGATCAAGCAGTACGGCGGCCTTGAGGGCATCCTGGAGAACCTGGACAGCATCAAGGGAAAGGTTGGGGATTCGCTCCGCGCCAACATCGAGGACGTCAAGCGCAACCGCCGCCTGAACCGGCTCCTGCGGGACCTGGACCTGCCGGTGGACCTGGAGGCCATGTCCGCGCGGCGCCCCGACCGTGAGGCCATTGAAGAGCTTTTCGATGCCCTGCAGTTCAATGCGCTGCGCAAGCGGCTGTTCGATATTTACGGCGAAGAGGAAACCGCCTCCGCGGGCGAGGAGCTCACACCTCCGGAGCATGTGCTGATCGGCGGCGCGGGGGCGCTGAAGGACTGGATTGCGTCCACCAACCAGGCCAAGACAGCGGTTCAGCTGGTCACCGAGGGTGCGGCGGCGGGGCGCGACGTCGTCGGGCTGGCTTTGGTCACCAACACGGTGGCCGCCTATGTGCCGCTCACCGAGATCGACGCCGAAACGGAGCAGGTGCTCGCCGGCTGGCTGTCCGACCTTGATGCGCCGAAGGTGGTGCATGACTTCAAGGAGGCTTACAAGGCCCTGGCCGGACGGGGACTGCACCTGGCCGGGGTGGTGGATGACACCACCGTTTCGGGGTACCTGATCCAGCCGGACCGCCGCAGCTATGACCTCGCGGACCTGAGCCAGCACCATCTGCGGATGTCTCTGGCTCCGGCGGCTGCGGGGAGTAACCAGCTGCAGCTTCAGCTTGAAGAAGTGGATGTGGCCACGCCGGCCGTCATGGAAGCCTTCGCCGCGCTGCAGCTCAGCGACCACTTTGCCGGACAGCTGGTGGAGCGCGGGGCCAACCAGCTCCTCGGCGGGCTCGAACTGCCGCTGGCCGAGGTCCTGGCTGAAATGGAACTGGCCGGCATCGCCGTTGACACCGAAAAGCTGGACCGGCTGCTGGATGATTTCAGCGCCACGATTGCCCGGGCCAGCAGCGAAGCCTTCGCCATTATCGGCAAGGAAATCAACCTCGGTTCGCCCAAGCAGCTGCAGGTGGTCCTCTTCGATGAACTTGGCCTGCCCAAGACCAAGAAGATCAAGACCGGCTACTCCACCGACGCCGATGCCCTGGCGGACCTGATGGTCAAGACGGGAGGGCATCCGTTCCTCGCGAACCTGATGGCCTACCGTGACGCCACCAAGCTGCGCCAGACGGTGGAGGGGCTGCGCAAAGCAGTGTCCGACGACGGCCGCGTGCACACCACATATGTCCAGACAGCCGCGGCCACCGGACGGCTCTCCTCCACCAACCCGAACCTGCAGAACATTCCGATCCGCTCCGAAGAGGGCCGGCGCATCCGCGAAGTCTTCACCGTGGGCGAGGGTTACGAGACGCTGCTGACGGCCGACTACTCGCAGGTGGAAATGCGCATCATGGCCCACCTGTCCGGCGACGAGGGCCTCATCCAGGCGTTCCGCGACGGCGAGGACCTGCACCGGTTTGTCGGCGCGCACATCTTCGGTGTCCCGCCGGAGGAAGTCACCAGCGCCATGCGCTCCAAGGTCAAGGCCATGTCCTACGGCCTGGTTTACGGGCTAAGTTCCTTTGGCCTGTCCAAGCAGCTGGCCATTCCGGTGGACGAGGCCCGGACGCTGATGCGCGATTACTTTGACCGTTTCGGTGCCGTGCGGGACTACCTGCGCGGCGTCGTCGAGCAGGCCCGCAAGGACGGATTCACCTCCACCATCGAAGGCCGCCGCCGCTACCTTCCGGATTTGTCCAGCGACAACCGGCAGCTGCGCGAGATGGCCGAACGCGCTGCCCTGAACGCCCCCATCCAGGGTTCCGCCGCGGACATCATCAAGAAGGCCATGCTTGGCGTGGACGCGGAGCTGAAGGCACAGGGCCTGAAATCCCGCATGCTGCTGCAGGTCCATGATGAACTGGTGCTCGAAGTCGCCCCCGGGGAGCGGGACGCGGTGGAGAAGCTGGTCCGTGAACAGATGGGCGCAGCAGCGGACCTGTCCGTTCCGTTGGACGTCTCCGTGGGAATCGGTGTGAGCTGGCACGAGGCCGGGCACTAACACCGGAGCCCGCAACGGGCAGTACCTCAGCAACTCAGGACCTCAGCAACTCGGGACCTCAGCAACTCAGTAACTCAAACACTAGGGGGATCATGCAGACGGATACAGGACTGCGGCTGGAGTCATTCTCGCCGGGGTACGACGACGACGCTGATCCCCCTGCCGCTGATGCCAGGACCGCCAATTGGTTCGAAGCGGTGCGGCTCGGTTTCCACGAACCGCGTGCCGACGCGGCCCTCCTGCCCGCCATGGTGGACGCCTACCGGCGGGACGGGCGCGTCCTGACCGCCGTGTACGACGACGAGGCGCCGGACTTCGCGTGGGACCCGGCGATTCCCGTGGCCACCTACGCCACCATGGTCAATACCCTGAACGTCGGTGCCGGGCAGCTGCTGCCGGCCCACCTGGTGACCTGCGTGACGGTGCGTCCCACGCACCGCCGGCGCGGCATCCTGCGCCGGATGATCACCGCGGATCTCACCGGGGCCAAGGAGTCCGGCCTGGCAGTGGCGGCACTGACGGCGTCGGAAGCCACCATCTACGGCCGTTTCGGCTTCGGTGCGGCCACTGCCACGGCGGAGGTGGCTGTCGACACCCGCGGCGGACTCGCCTTCCGGTCTCCTTCCGCGGGGACCGCGGTGGTTGCCGACAACGCCAAGCTGCAGGAGCTGGCGCCGCAGATCTTCCGCGCACACCTGGAGCGGACCCCGGGCGCGCTCGGCCGGCAGTACGCGTACGCGCTGCGTGCCTCGGGGACCTGGAGCGAACACACCAGCGAACCCGACAAGGCGCTGCGTGCGGTTGTCCACTACGATGCCGCCGGCATCCCCGACGGCTATGCCACCTACAAGTTCAAGGGCTGGGATACGCAGCCGGAGACCATCAAGATCACGGACCTCATTGCGGCAAGCGACGAGGCCTACCGGGAACTGTGGCGCTTCCTCGGCTCGATCGACCTCGTGGACCGCCTCACCTACGGTGCGGCACCCCTGGCCGACCCGCTGCCCTGGATGCTCGCCGACCGGCGCCGGCACGAGGTATCCGGAGTCGAAGACGTGCTGTGGCTGCGGATCCTGGACACCCCGGCGGCCCTTGAGGCCCGGCACTACACGGGCAGCGGCGCCGTCGTTCTTACCGTGGCCGACCCGCTGGGCCTTGCCGACGGCGTCTTCCATGTCAGTGCCGACGGCGGCCGCGGAACCGTGACGCGCCTTGACGGCAGCGCGGCTCCGGCCGGTAATGCCGTGCCGCCGGGCGTTCCCGCCGCAGAGGTCGACGCCGATGCCCTGGGATCGCTGTATCTGGGCGGCGTCAGGGCACTGACGCTGGCCGCCGCCGGGGGAATACGCGGCAGCCGGGAGGCGTTGGACACCCTTGATGCACTTTTTACCGCGGGTACTGCACCCTACTGCAACACGCATTTCTGATTACCCGCGTCAAAGTACTCCCGGTGCTTTGACCTGAGTTGCGCGCTGCGGCTAGACTGATCTGGCGCGTAATTGCGCAGTACGTAACCAATTCTGTCCATCTCCGGACAAACAAGCACTGTCTTGAGGCAGGCCCGAACGGCTGCTCTGAGTTCGGTGGGAGCGCATCCGGAATACAAAACAACTTCCACATCGGAGTCCCAACTACATGACCATCACCACCACCGAGAAGTCCGGTACCCCGCAGGTCGCTATCAACGACATCGGTACTGCCGAGGACTTCCTCGCCGCCATTGACGCAACGATCAAGTACTTCAACGACGGCGATCTCGTCGAAGGTACCGTCGTCAAGGTTGACCGCGACGAGGTCCTGCTCGACATCGGTTACAAGACCGAGGGTGTCATCCCTTCCCGTGAGCTTTCCATCAAGCACGACGTTGATCCCGGAGACGTAGTTTCCGTCGGCGATCTGGTCGAAGCTTTGGTTCTCACCAAGGAAGACAAAGAAGGCCGCCTGATTCTCTCCAAGAAGCGCGCACAGTACGAGCGCGCCTGGGGCGACATCGAGAAGGTCAAGGAAGAAGACGGCGTCGTTACCGGTACCGTCATCGAGGTTGTCAAGGGTGGCCTCATCCTGGACATCGGCCTGCGCGGCTTCCTGCCGGCCTCCCTCGTCGAGATGCGTCGTGTCCGCGACCTGGCTCCGTACATCGGCCAGCAGATCGAAGCCAAGATCATCGAACTGGACAAGAACCGCAACAACGTTGTTCTGTCCCGCCGTGCATGGCTCGAGCAGACGCAGTCCGAGGTTCGCTCCACGTTCCTCAACAAGCTGGAAAAGGGCCAGGTTCGTCCGGGCGTTGTTTCCTCCATCGTCAACTTCGGTGCATTCGTGGACCTGGGCGGCGTAGACGGTCTCGTCCACGTTTCCGAGCTGTCCTGGAAGCACATCGACCACCCCTCCGAGGTTGTTGAAGTTGGCCAGGAAGTCACCGTTGAGGTTCTGGAAGTTGACCTCGACCGCGAGCGTGTCTCCCTGTCGCTGAAGGCTACGCAGGAAGATCCGTGGCAGACCTTCGCCCGCACCCACGCCCTGGGCCAGGTTGTGCCGGGTAAGGTCACCAAGCTGGTTCCGTTCGGTGCGTTCGTTCGCGTCGAAGACGGCATCGAAGGCCTGGTCCACATCTCCGAGCTGGCAGTCCGCCACGTAGAGCTGGCCGAGCAGGTTGTCTCCGTTGGAGATGAACTGTTCGTCAAGGTCATCGACATCGACCTCGAGCGTCGCCGGATCTCCCTGTCGCTGAAGCAGGCCAACGAGGGTGTAGACCCCGAGGGCACCGAGTTCGACCCGGCTCTGTACGGCATGGCCGCAGAGTACGACGAAGCCGGCAACTACAAGTACCCGGAGGGCTTCGACCCCGAGTCCAACGAATGGCTCGAAGGCTACGAGACCCAGCGTGCAGCTTGGGAGCAGCAGTACGCTGACGCCCAGGCCCGCTGGGAAGCCCACAAGAAGCAGGTTGCACAGCACGCTTCCGAGGACATCGCAGCTGCTTCGGACACGTCCGAATCCGGCACCACCAGCTACTCCTCCGAGCCGGCCGTTGCTGAGACGGGTGCCGGCACGCTGGCTTCCGACGAAGCACTTGCCGCTCTGCGCGAGAAGCTCACGGGCAACTAATTTCCTTCGGTTGAACTAACCGGTTGAAATAGCCAAAAAAGCAGGCCCCCACTTCGGTGGGGGCCTGCTTTTTGTATGGGTTCTTCTTTAGGCGGCCGGGCCCGGGCGGCTGACGCGCGCGGCGAGGGGACGGGCCTGATCCGGCTCCACGGGTGGGAACCCACGGACCCGTCATCGCCGCCGCGCGCCGACCCTTACTTTGACACTTTTCACACCCGGGAACATTGAGCCCCGGCCCGCTGTCAGGCCCGCGCGTCGTTGGCGTAGCGCAGGCCGAGCTGGGCCCGGGCGCCGTCGAGCAGTTCCATGGTCCGCAGAGTATCCGCGAGGGGCATGGTTGGGCTCTTTGTGAGGCCCTGCTGGATGCAGCGGGTCACTTCCCGCAGCTGGTAGGTGTAGCCCGCACCGGCGGGGTCGAAGGTCTCGACCCGCGCTCCGCCCGGGCCGTGCACGTGCAGTTCGGTGGGATTGGGGATCTGGCCGCCGCCGGTCCGCAGCCAGCCGCGGCTGCAGGCAATGGTGGCACTGCCCGGTCCCGACGCAGAGATCGACGACGAGAGCTGGGCGTGCCGGCCGTCGTCGTACCGCAGGGTCAGCGCGTTCTGGGTGTCAACACCGCTTTCATTGAGCACGCCTGATGCAGTGACGCTGTCCGGAAAACCCAGGGCGCCGAAGGCCCATGTCAGCGTATAGACGGAGAGATCCAGCAGGGCACCGCCGCCGGCGGCCGGATCCCACATTCGGCTGGTCGGATCCACAGGAGCGGCGAAACCGAGGTCGGCCTGCACCCAGGAAGGGATGCCGAGCTCGCCGGAGGCCAGGATGTCCCAGGCCCGGTTGGTGCTGGGCAGGAAGCGGGTCCACAGCGCTTCCATCAGGAACAGGTTCCGGCTGCGCGCCAGCTCGATGAGTTCCGCTGCTTCTGCCGCATTCACCGTGAACGGCTTCTCGCACAGGACGTGCTTGCCGTGCTCCAGGGCGCTCTTGGCGACGTCGTAGTGCTGGGCGTGCGGAGTAGTGATGTAGACAACGTCCACGGCAGGGTCCGCGAACATGGCCTCAAACCCGGACAGCCCGGACGTGTCGGAATACGTGGCCGCGAAACCGAAACGCTCGGCAAAGTCCGCCGCTTTGGCGGCACTGCGGGAGCTGACCGCATAGAGCACGGCGTCCTCGAGCAGGGCAATGTCGGCGGTGACTTTCCCGGCGATGCCGCCGGTGGCAACCACGCCCCAGTTCAACGGGCGGCCGGTCGCGGCCAGGGGAGAGGGAGCGCCTTCTTCGGCGCAGGGCGGACGGACAAAGTGTCGTTGCTCGGTGGTGCGGGTCATGCGGACGTAGCTCCTCTGCGGATGATGTGGACCAGGGGGGTGAAAGTCTAGGCGGATTCCCGGACGACGAGGGACGTGGGCAGCCGGTGGACCCGTTCAGCCGGGCGGCCTTCGATCAGCTCCACCAGCAGCTCGGCCATTTTCTCGCCCAGTGCAGCAATCGGATGGTGGATGGTGGTGAGCGCGGGGCTGAGGCTGGTGGCGTAGTAGTCGTCGTCGAAGCCGACGACGGCGATATCCTCCGGGATGCGCAGTCCGCGTTCCTTGATCACCGAGTAGGCGCCGGCAGCCATCTGGTCATTCGCAGCAAAAAGTCCGTCCAGCGGCTTGCCGCGGTCCAGCAGCCGGCGCATGGCGGCAGCGCCCGACGTCACGGTGAAGTCCCCCGTTTCCACGAGGGCATCATCGAGGCCGGCCGCACGCAGGGACGACCTCCAGCCGGCGAGGCGGTCCACGCCCGGCGGCATGTCCTGCGGGCCGGCAATGGTGGCGATATGGCGGCGTCCGTCCTCGATGAGCCTGGTTGTGGCATCGAAGGCGCCCTCTTCGTTGTCCACCTCCACGAAGTAGCTGTCGGCCACCCCCATCAGGGGACGGCCGGCAAAAACGAGCGGAAGGGAGCCGTTTAGGTGCGCCCAGGAGTGGTCCCCGCTGTGGTGGGACACCACGAGGACGCCGTCCACGTTGCCGCCCAGCAGGTACCGGCGGGTTTTCTCCGGGTTCGCTTCCGAGGAGGTAACCATGTTCAGCATGTAATCAGTGGTGTTCAAATACCGGGCGACGCCCTCCACGACGGTGGCGAAAAACGGATCCGCGAAAACCTTGGACGTGGATTCCGGGACCAACAGCGTCACCGTATAGGTCCGCCGGCTGGCCAGGGTGCGTGCCGCCCGGTTCGGGACGTAGTTCAGCGTACGGACTGCCTGCTCCACGGAACGGGCCAGATGCGGGTCAACGGACGGGGCGCCGTTGACCACGCGCGAGACTGTTGCCCGGGAGACCCCTGCCAGGGCCGCCACCATTTCGAGCGTGGGGGCGGGCCTGGCAGAGCCGGATTCGGTGCTCACTGTGTTCTCCCTGCACTGTCGGTCCGGGGGTGGGGCTGGCTTTCCACTGTACCGGCGGGCTTCACACAGCCGGCGCCGCGGCGCGGCTGGCAGCAATCATACGGCTGTAGGCCCGGCCGCTGTCCTTCACGGTGCGCTGCTGGGTATCGTAGTCAACCCGGACAATCCCGAAGCGCCTGCTGTAACCCCAGGACCATTCGAAGTTGTCCAGCAGCGACCAGACGAAGTAGCCGCGGACGTCGGCTCCGGCATGGATGGCCCGGCCGACCGCATCGATGTGGTCGAGGATATACTGCGTGCGCTCTGGGTCGGGCACGGTCCCGTCCGCGCTGACGGCGTCGTCGTACGCCGCACCGTTTTCGGTGACGTAGAGCGGCGGGAGGGACGGGTACTCCTCGCCGAGCCGCACCAGGAGCTTGCGCAGGCCGTCGGGGTTCACTTCCCAGTCCATGGCCGTGCGGGGCAGGCCGCGGCTGGGGAAGGTGATGTGTTCGGCGCCGATCCAGCACGAGGCGGCTTCCTTGCCGGCGCCCCCGCCATGGCCGTCAGCTCCGGTGGTGTCCGGATGGCCGCTGATCATGTCGTCGTGGTAGTGGTTCACGCCGAGGAAGTCGATGGGCGCTCCGATGACGTCCAGGTCTCCGGGCCGGATGACCTCGCCAAGTCCAAACCGTTCCAGGTCCGCCAGCGTGTCCTCCGGGTAGCTGGCCAGCAGGATCGGGTCGAGGAAAATGCGGTTCTGGAGGGAATCAAAGAGCCGGGCTGCTTCCAGGTCCACGGGATCATTCGGATCGCGGGGGATCGAATTGCTCAGGTTGAGGGTGATGCCCAGGTTCTGTGCACCGCGGTTCCTCAGTTCGGTTACTGCGAGGCCATGGGCCAGATGCTGGTGATGGACTGCCGCAACGGCAGCCCGGGGCTCCTGGCGGCCCGGAGCATGGACCCCGGACCCGTAGCCCAGCAGCGAGGAGCAGAAGGGCTCGTTAAACGTGGTCCAGTGCTGCACCCGGTCGCCCAGGGCGGAGTAGACGTCGTTGGCGTAGTCCACGAACCGGTAGGCCGTGTCCCGGTTGGCCCAGCCGCCCTTTTCTTCCAGCGCCTGCGGAAGGTCCCAGTGGTAGAGGGTGAGCCAGGGCAGGATGCCGGCCCCGAGGAGTTCATCCACCAGTCGGGAGTAGAAGTCCAGGCCCTTGGCATTGGCGCTGCGGCCGCCGGGCCGCACGCGGGCCCAGCTGGTGGAAAAACGGTAGGAGTCCAGTCCCAGGTCCTTCATGAGGGCCACGTCGGCGGGCATCCGGTGGTAGTGGTCTACGGCAACTGCGGGGGTGTCTCCGTTGAGGATGTTTCCGGGAGCGGCGGCAAAGGCGTCCCAGACGGAGTCCTCCTTGCCGTCTTCGCGTGCCGCTCCCTCAACCTGGGCCGCGGCGGTTGCCGATCCCCAGATGAAACCGTCCGGCCAGGTGTTCTCCACCGGGATGTTGATTGTCATTAGCCCTTCACTGCTCCCTGCATAATTCCGGATATAAGTTGTTTGCCTGCCAGTACAAAGAGAACGAGCAGGGGGATGGTTGCCAGCACTGCGCCGGTCAGGACCACCGAGTAGTCCACATAGCGGGCGGACGACAGCTGGCTGAGCGCGGTTTGAAGCGTGGGATTGCCCGCATCAAGGACCAGCAGCGGCCAGAGGAAGTCGGTCCAGGCCATCATGAACGTGAACAGGCTCAGGATGGCCATGGCCGGCTTGGCCGCCGGCAGTGCCACATGCCAGAAGGTCCTGATCATGTTGGCGCCGTCCATGCGGGCGGATTCGATCAGCTCATCGGGGATGACGTCCACCAGGTACTGGCGCATGAAGAACACGCCGAACGCCGTGACGAGGCTCGGGATGATTACGGCCCCGATTTCACCCGTCCAGCCGAAGGTCCGCATCACCATGAAGAGCGGAATGATGCCCAGCTGGGTGGGGATGGCCATCGTGGCCACCACCGCCACCATCAGGGCGCCGCTTCCGCGGAACTTGAGCTTGGCGAAGGCGTAGCCTGCCAGCGTGGAGAACGTCACCACCGAAACCGTGATGATCGTGGAGATGAGAATGCTGTTCCAGAGGGCGGTCCAGAACGGAATGGTGCCAAAAACCTCCGCGACGTTGGTCCAGAAGTTTCCGCCCGGAAGCAGCGGGGGCCACTCCAGCCCCAGTGCTTCATTTGTCCGGCTGCCGACGACAAAGGACCACCACAGCGGATAGGAGGAGCCCAGGAAGAAGGCCAGGAGCAGTCCGTAGGTCAGGTAGCCGGGCTTCAGTCCGTTGCCGAAGATCCGCTGGTGAAGCGGCCTGCCGGTGCGGGCGGGCGCGGAGGTTCTCCGCGCCGTGTTTTTTTCCAGGAGGCTCATTTGCGTTTCCCTTCGGCGCGGCGCTGTGCCCGGTTTCCCGGCTTCTTTGCATCGGCGGACGCAATCCGTTTGGAGATGGAGAAGTTGACGATGCCGATAATCACGATGAGCAGGAACAGCAGCCAGGCAATGGCGGAAGCCTTGCCGAAGTTCTGCCGCTGGAAGCCCATCTCCCACAGATAGAGCACGGTGGTTTGGAACTGGCGCTGGGCGCCGCCGGCGTCCGTGGGATCGAAGAGGCGCGGTTCGGCGAAGATCTGCAAACCGCCGATGGTGGAGGTGATGATGACAAAGATCATGGTGGGCCGGATGCTCGGCAGCGTGATGCTGAAGAAGCGTCGGAAAGCTCCGGCTCCGTCGATCGCCGCCGACTCATAGATGTCGCGGGGAACCGCCTGCATGGCGGCGAGGAGGATCAGCGCGTTGTAGCCGGTCCACCGCCAGTTGACCATCGTGGCGATCGCTATGTGGCTCGGCAGGGTGTCGGTCCGCCACATGATCGGATCAATGCCGAAGTTGCCCAGCAGGTTGTTGATCAGCCCCTGGTCCTCGCCGAACATGTTGGTGAAGATCATGGCGACCGCCACCGGGGTAACGACGTAGGGCAGGAGCACGCTCATCCGCCAGAACGTCTTGGCCCTCAGGTTCTGGTCCAGGACCGCGGCGATGAACAGGGCGGCGACGAGCTGCGGGATCGCGGAGAGCAGGAAGATGCTCATCGTGTTTCCCAGTGAGTTCCAGAAGAACCGGTCCTGCAGCACCTCGGTGAAGTTGGACAGCCCGACGAACTCGCCCTGCCCCTTGAGGAGGTGCCAGTCGTGCAGCGAGACGAAGAAGGTGTAGACCAGCGGAAAGAGGCCCACCAGCGCGAAGAGCAGGAAGAAAGGGGAGATGTACAGGTACGGGGAGTATTTGAGGTCCCAGCCGCTGAGGCGGTATTTGAACGGGGACTTGGTCTTGGGTGGCGCCGCAGCGGGTGCGGGGCGTTTCACGGTTACGGTCATGGCGATTCTCGCAGTCCATCCGGGGGCCTCCGGCACTGCCGGAGGCCCCGCGCTCGACGATTTGCTAGTTGTTGACTACGAGCTCGTTCAGGAGCTTCATGGCCTCATTCCAGGAGGCTTCACCGTCAGCAGCGCCTGCATCAAGTTGACCCAGTGCGGCGCTGAACACCTTGTCCTGGATGATCGAGTCCTGGGGACCCTTGAACTGCGCCTTCACGCCTTCCGCCCGAGAAGCGAGGATGGAACCGGTGGGGGCGTTGTTGAACAGCTCGTTCGGGGCGGCTTCTGAAGCAAGCTGCTCCTGGGCCTCGACAGTGCTGGGGAAGTTGTTGGCCGCTGCACTCTGCTTGACCTGCTGCTCCGGTGCGGTCAGCCAGGCTGCCAGCTTGGCGGCTTCTTCCTTGTGCTCCGAAGTCTCCGGTACGGAGAGGAAAGCGCCGCCCCAGTTGGAGGCACCGCCGGGGAATACATCGGCGAAGTCCCAGCCGGCTTCCGCGCCGGCTCCGGCGGATTCGAGCTGGGTCTGGATGGTGCCCAGCATCCAGCCCGGGCAGACGAAGGTTGCGAAGGATCCGTCGGTGAAGGCTTTGCCCTTGCCCCAGTCCCACTTCTTCTCGTTGGCCGACAGGCCTGCCTCGGTGCTCGAAGCCAGCTGCATGAACTGTTCCTTCATCGCGGCATTGTCCTCGATGTTCAGTTCACCGTCGGCGGTGTAGTATCCCTCGTCCATCTGGTTCACCATGGAGTTCCAGACAAAGCCTGACTGGTCGTACCAGGCCAGGCCGGTCTTGTCGTGGTACTGCTGGCCGATCTCGAAGTACTTGTCCCAGGTGGCGTCGTCTCCGCCGAAGAGTTCAGCCACCGCTTCACGGTCACTGGGCAGCCCTGCGGCTTCGAAGAGCTTGCCGTTGTAGCAGAGGCCCTGCGGGCCGATGTCGGTTCCGTAGCCAATGACCCGGCCCTCGGAATCGGTGCCCTGCTCGTACTTCCAGTCGACCCAGTTGTCCTTGATGTCCTCCGCGCCGTATTCGTTGAGGTCAACGAACTGGTCGGACACTTCCATGATGGAACCGAGCCAGCCTTCTTCAATGGCTACAACGTCGCTGAGTCCGGACCCCGCCGACAGCTTGGTGAAGGCGTCGGTCCGGGCATTTTCGCCGCGGTCAATGTTGTTGTCATTGATTTCGATGCCGGGGTTGGCGTCTTCGTACTCGTCGTACAGATCCTCGTACCCGAAGGTTCCGAAGGTCGTGACGCTGAGTTCGATGGGGTTCTCGGCACTGGCGGCTTCCTGGTCGCCGCCGCCGCAGCCGGCGGCGAGCAGTGCCACTGCGGCAGCACCTGCAATCGCCGCTGCGGGGTATCGGAAATTCTTCACGGTCACTCCTTTGTGTGTGGGTAGAGCAGTAGATATCCCGGGCAGTGGACCGTGCTTCGTGGTTCTGGTGAGGCGTGATCAACGGAAGCGGGAAGGGAGGGGAAAGCTGGTACAGAGTCCTACGCTCCCGCGGAACCTGACGGTGCCGGGCCCCAGTGTCAGAGAGCGCTCTCTTGACTTTCCCTTCACCCTAGGAGTGATGAGCGTCACTGTCAAGAGAGCGCTCTCTCGGATTTCAAAAAGGTCTCCATGGGGGATGTCAGCGGGTGCGCTGGACAGGGGAGACCCTGTATCCGGTTCCCTGCTCGGAGCGGTGCCGGAGTTTCTCCCTACCCTTCGATTCCCGTGAGGACGCCCTTCAGGATGGACAGAACGTCGGCGTCCAGGCCCGGAAGCACGAAACCGGCAGTGGCAGGGTAGGACGTTGCCCCTTGCCAGTCTGACTTCACCGGCACTCCGTCGACGCACCAAAACGTATTCCCCCTCGCGACCGTCGACCTCCAGGACAACCTTGAGGGCGTCCCGCGGGCCCCGCGGGTCTGAATAGTATCGGGTCCGCGGCGCACGAAAGAGGCAGAAACCGCCGTCGAAGGATCGTCTTCGTGGAATTGGCGGAACTCCCGTTGGGGAGCTGCGGAGGCCAGAAATTCTCTCAGCACCAGATGCGCGGCATAGCTGGGAATCGGGGTGCGGGCGTCTCGTTCCCCAAACTGTTCCGCAGCCCGGACTTGGACCTTGATGTTTTGGAGATGATCAACGTACCTGTAGGCGCTCCAGCCGAACACATTGGCGGCGAAGCGGGTTTCCTGAAACAGGTGGACGACAGGTCCGCTTGGGATCCTGAAGGCAAGCGTTGTCTGGATCCGGTCTTCAGACAAATGGCGAATCAAACCGCCGATCTTGGCGCCGCCTTCATGAAAGGAGTTGATTTCCGTCGTTGTCATGAGTGCAACGTAGCGCAACGGCGTTGCGCTGAGACTCAGGCGCGAACGCCGGGCGGTGCAGGGGAGTGCTGATCGGAGCGCTGCTCCGGTCATGGCCTGATCTCTTACGCGACCAGGAAAAAGTAAAAGGAAAGATGGAGGGCGAGATTCAGATGAAGAGTCTTCAACCCCAGGCGTAGTGATGCCAGGACGAATCCGAGAGCAAGGATCGACAGGCTCGGCAGGACGTGAACGGGTGCGAAGCTTTGCGGAAGGAACACTGCGTGGCCGAGCCAGAACATGACCGCACTGGCAGCGAGCACACCCCATGGTGGAAGCCGCTCTCGCAGGTAGCTCTGCAGCAGCCCGAAGGTGAGGTAGTTCTGCCAGAACACGGAGACAGTCATCCAGAACATGTACAACGCCACGGGTGCCTCCAGTTCGTAGCGAAACGGCACCGTGAAGGCCAGCACGAGCGGCAGCGCGTACAACCAGCTCGACCACGAGCGGGCAAAGAGGACCCGGTTGTAGCGAGGATGTGCGAGCAGAAGGACGATGACAATGATGAACGCCATGATCGTCTCGATAAGTATCGACACGTCAGCATCACTGGTGAAGAATTTTCCGGCACCGTTGGCTAGAAGTCCCGGCGTAAGATACCACAGGCCGAGCCATGTTAAAGCCGCCAGTCCGAGCATCGTCCATGAAAGACGAGTCCGGGTGCCGGGGATCGTTGTACCCGTTTTGGGTGGCATAGTCACGACGGAAACCTGGAAGTCATGGGGTCACACTACCGACGTGAACGCCTGCTCGCTGCGTACAGGCGGCAATCCGATAAATCAGCCACAACCGGGTGGGCGGGTAATGCAGGGAGGTGTCCTGAGGGTAGCTGCCGAGGCCACCCTGCCTGGCATGTCGGACCGCGAAGCCGATCAGATCATGGCGCTCGACCAGGGGCGGGGGATCCGGCATCCCTTCACCTGCGATCTGATAAGACAGCGAGTCCTGTCCGAGATTCGCGGCGATCCGGCAGTTCGGCGCTGACGCCGTCGTCGTAGGCTCTAACCCGATCATGTTCCTCTCTGCCCGGGTTCCTCTCTGCCCGGATTTCCGGTGTACCGTTTTCTACTCTTCGAAACCGAGCCCAGAAACTCGCAGAGCGAAGGCGCGAGCTCGATGGCCCTGCCCGGGCCGTGGACGCGATGGAACAGCACTTGGCTTGTGAGCGGCAGGACCGGCAGAAAGGAAGACGGGGATCATGGATCTTGTCCTGCGAACACCAGGAGTAGACGAGCTCGGCGGGATCTGCAGCGTTTTGGGGGAATGGCAACACGACAGGGGACCACTGCAGCTGCATCCGGGCGATCTGGGCTGGTACTCCCTGCGGGGGCCGGCCGCCACTGCCGCCGCGACGCGCGTATGGTCCCGGGGCGACACGATCCTTGCTGTCGCCCTTCTCGACGGTCCGGAACTGTTGCGGTTCGCCGTCGCTCCGGCGCGGCGCCGAGACACAGCCCTTGCCCATCGCATCGTTGTTGACGTCAGCACTCCGAGGACAGGAATCCTCAGTGCAGGAGCAGCAACTGTCGAGGCGCGCGGTGCGGTTGCCCTGATCGAGCAGCTCGCGCAGAACGACTGGCGGCCCGATGACCCGTGGACTCCGCTCCACCACGATATGGCAGCATCGCCGAAGGCATTGGGCTCTTCGAAGGCATCCGGCTTCCGGATCGAGGTCGTGGAACCAAGTGACACCGCTGAGTGGGCGGCCGTCCACTGGTCGGCCTTTCGCGGCACCGAGGTGCCGGAGGAGCGCATCCAGCGTGTCGTGGACGGATGGCGCCTGGCTGCGGAAAGCCCCTTTCTCGGCCTGGCGCGCATCCTGTCCCTGCGGAGCCGGCACGGTCGCGTCGTCGCTGTCGCCGCGGTGTGGTCCGCGGGCGGCGGGCGGCCCGGGCTCATCGAACCGCTCGCTGTGCATCAGGAACACCGGGGTTGCGGATACGGCACCGTGATGACTCATGCGGCAGTGGACGCGCTCCGGCACATGGGGTCCTCGAGCGCCATTGTCTGCGCGGAGACCTCCAATGCGGGAGCCCTTGCCACCTACCGGGCGGCAGGATTCACAGCGCACCCGAAAGTTCCCGACTGGCATCGAAGTGCCTGACGCGTAAAACTCAGCGGCGGATGCTGACGGTGACCGTGAACTTCGGGTTCCGGGCGACTTCCCGGGTGGGCCCCACCAGCCGGTTCAGTGCCGGCTTGTATTTGAGGTGGCTGTTCCAGACGGTCCACAGTTCGCCGCCGGGCCGCAGTACCCGGCCGGCATCGGCAAAGAGCTTCAGGGCAATCCCGGCATGCACGCTCGCCCCGATGTGGAACGGAGGATTCAGCACCACGAGGTCCTCGGACGCGTCCGGAAGCCCGGCCAGGGCATCGTCGCGGCGCACCTGGACCCGGTCGGCGACACCGTTCGCAGCGGCGGTCAGCGCCGCGGACGACACTGCTGCAGCCGACTGATCCGAAGCAATAACCTGCAGCTGCGGGCGGGTCAGGGCCAGATACGCGGCGATGGCTCCGGTGCCGCAGCCCAGGTCAACGGCCCGTTCCGCGGGCCGAGCCTCCGCCAGACGGGGCAGCAGGAAGCGGGTGCCGATGTCCAGGGCGGGGCCTGCGAAAGCAGCCCCGTGGGCCCGCAGCTCCAGCGGCGCTGCCAGGCCGACGTCGTGCCGCCCGGACAATGGAAAGCGAGCCTCCGGCCGCGCCTCGGGAGGCAGGGGAAAGCCGGCCGTCAGGATCCGTGATTTCTGCCGCGCCAGTCCTGCCATCACCGATCCGAAATACCGCCCGAGGACCTCGTTCATGGCCGTGGACATGTGCTTGACCCGGCCGCCCGCATAAACCCGGACCCCGGGAGCAGCGTGCGCGGCGATCAACGCGGCAATCTCCTCCAGTGCGTCGAGGGACCGGGGCAGGCGCAGCAGCACCACCCGGGCACCTTCCACCAGAGCCGGTTCCAGGCCGTGGTGGCCGTACGCGCCCTCCAGTCCCAGCAGCGAGGCATTCCGGTTCAGCGCCTGCTCGCCGCTCAGCGGATCCTGATGGACCCGGATATGGCTGATGCCGCGGTTGGCAGCCGCTCCCAGCGTCAGCGCACCGTAGGAATCACCGACGACGACGACGGCGCCGTCACCGCCGTCCGGGCCGGACGCCGCAGCAGCCAGATCGGCGGCAGCGGTGTCCAGCAGGAGTAAATCGGCGGCGTCCCACGCCTGCAGGTTGTCGGCTTCCACATCCGGCCACCGGCCCAGACGGGAGAAGTCGAAGGCTGCGGGGACGGCGGAATCCGCGCGGGAGTCAGTCAAGGTCAATCCATTTCGTTCCAAGGGGGACCGGGTCGGAGGCTCCGGCGGTCAGGGCGGCCAGCCGGGCATGGAAGGAGTCCAGTGCGTCAGGCGTGTCCGGGAGGGCGACGTGAAGCAGTGCGCCGGCGGCGGTGTAATCGGTGCCCAGGACGCTGACACCGGCTGTGCGCAGGTCATTTTCCAGCCGGCCTGCGGCGGAATGTCCCGCGGGAATGCCGTAAAGCTGCATTCTGCGCCGTCTGATCAGCCGGGCGCCGGCCACCGCGGAGGATACCGATTCGGAATAGGCGCGCACCAGCCCGCCCGCACCGAGCAGGATGCCGCCGAAATAGCGCACGGTCACCGCAGCGACATCACTCAGGTCCGCTGCGCCGTCGAACGTTTCGCGTTTCGTCAGGGCTTCGAGCATCGGCAGCCCGGCAGTGCCGGAGGGTTCGCCGTCGTCGCTTGAGCGCTGCACGCTCCGGTCCGGGCCCAGGACAAAAGCGCTGCAGTGGTGCCGGGCGTCGTGGAACTCGCGGCGCAGGCCAGCCACCAGGGCGCGGGCGGAGTCCTCGCTCTCAACCCGCCGCAGGACGGTGATGAAGCGTGAACGTTTGATCTCCAGCTCGTGCCGGTGTTCGCCGGCAACGGTGGTGTACCGTCCCTTGGTTCCGACCTGTTCATCCACCTGTCCAGTTTAGGTGCTGGGCGCCGGCGTTCCTTCCTCCGGGTCCGCGTCGGTCGGCGCCGGTGCGCAGGCCGCAGTGGCAGGCGGTAGCCTTGGCGCATGCTGAGAGTAGGACTGACCGGTGGAATCGCCGCGGGAAAATCGCTGGCCGCACGCACGCTGCAGGAGCTGGGGGCGCTCGTCATTGACAGTGATGCCCTGGCCCGGGAGGTGGTGGAGCCGGGAACCGACGGGCTGGCCGCCGTCGTCGAAGCCTTTGGCTCCGGCATGCTCGACGGCGAGGGCCGGTTGGACCGCCCGGCCCTGGCCGCCGTCGTCTTCAGTGACGCGGACAAGCGGAACACCCTGAACTCGATCGTCCACCCGCGGGTGCGGGCGCGGGCGGCGGAACTGGAGCAGCAGGCTCCGGCGGGCACAGTTGTGGTCCATGACATTCCGCTGCTCGTGGAGACCGGACAGCACCGGAATTTCGACTTTGTGCTGGTGATCGATGCCCCGGAAGAGGAACGGATCCGTCGCATGGCGGCCGACCGGGGCATGAGCGAAGAGGCGGCCAGGGCCCGCATCGCCGCGCAGGCCGGAACCGCTGAACGCGCAGCGGCGGCCGACGTCGTCCTCGTTAATGACGGTACGGCGGAGCAGCTGGTGGCGGCCGTGCGCCAACTGTGGCAAAACCGTCTGGTGCCGTTGAACGAGGACCTGCTGCGGACCGGGAGGTGACGCCCTTTTCAGGGGTTCAGCCCTCAGCTAACCGGGGGCACTGCGGACGTGTACTGACCGCAGTGCGGAGTAGCGTTTAAGCATGAGTCTTGCGCAGGACATCAAGAGAGTTGTCGCCCCCTTCGAAGTAATCAGCGATTACTCGCCCGCGGGCGACCAGCCCACCGCCATCAAGGAACTCGCCGAACGCATCAGGGCCGGCGAAAAGGACGTGGTCCTGCTCGGCGCCACCGGTACCGGTAAGAGTGCGACGGCGGCATGGCTGGTGGAGCAGGTGCAGCGTCCCACGCTGGTGATGGTGCAGAACAAGACCCTCGCCGCGCAGCTGGCCAACGAATTCCGCGAACTGCTGCCGAACAACGCCGTCGAGTACTTCGTCTCGTACTACGACTACTACCAGCCCGAGGCCTACGTGCCGCAGACGGACACCTTTATCGAGAAGGACTCCTCCGTCAACGAGGAAGTGGAACGGCTGCGGCACTCCGCCACCAACGCACTGCTGACCCGGCGCGATGTCATCGTGGTGGCCACCGTGTCCTGCATCTACGGCTTGGGAACGCCGGAAGAGTACATCGAGCAGATGGTGACTCTGCGCCGGGGACAGCAAATGAACCGCGATGACCTGCTGCGCCGGTTCGTGGCGATGCAGTACGCCCGCAACGACATGGACTTCCACCGCGGGACCTTCCGGGTCCGCGGGGACACCGTGGAGATCATCCCGATGTACGAGGAAAACGCGATCCGGATCGAGTTCTTCGGTGACGAGATCGAGAACATCTACACCCTGCACCCTCTGACCGGTGACGTGATCCGCGAGGAAGAGGAAATGTACGTCTTCCCGGCTTCCCACTATGTGGCGGGCGAGGACCGGATGCAGCGGGCCATCAAGCAGATTGAAGATGAGCTGCAGGTCCGGCTGGCCGAGCTGGAGTCCCAGAACAAGCTGGTCGAGGCGCAGCGGCTGCGGATGCGCACCACCTATGACCTGGAAATGATGCAGCAGATGGGCTTCTGCAACGGCATCGAGAACTACTCCCGGCACATCGACGGCCGCGGACCGGGCACCGCCCCGCACTGCCTGCTGGACTATTTCCCCGACGACTTCCTGCTGGTGGTGGACGAATCCCACGTCACCATTCCCCAGATCGGGGCCATGTACGAGGGCGACATGTCCCGCAAGCGCACCCTGGTGGACCACGGCTTCCGGCTGCCCTCGGCCATGGACAACCGGCCGCTGAAATGGGATGAGTTCCTGGAACGGATCGGCCAGACGGTTTACATGTCCGCCACGCCGGGCAAGTACGAGCTGTCCAAGTCGGACGGCTACGTGGAACAGATCATCCGGCCCACCGGCCTGGTGGACCCGGAGGTCATCGTCAAGCCGAGCAAGGGCCAGATTGATGACCTGCTGGGGGAGATCCGCACCCGCACCGAGCGCAATGAACGCGTGCTGGTCACCACCCTGACCAAGCGGATGGCCGAAGACCTGACGGGGTACCTGCTGGAGCACGGGGTCAAGGTGGAGTACCTGCACTCCGACGTCGACACCCTTCGCCGCGTGGAACTGCTGCGCGAGCTGCGGATGGGCACCTTCGACGTGCTGGTGGGCATCAACCTGCTCCGTGAAGGTTTGGACCTTCCCGAGGTGTCCCTCGTGTCGATTCTCGACGCCGACAAGGAAGGATTCCTCCGTTCCTCCACCTCGCTGATCCAGACCATCGGCCGTGCCGCGCGCAACGTCTCCGGCGAGGTGCACATGTACGCGGACCGGATCACCGACTCGATGGCGAAAGCCATTGACGAAACCAACCGGCGGCGCGCCATCCAGGTGGCGTACAACAAGGACCACGGCGTGGATCCGCAGCCGCTGCGCAAGAAGATCGCCGACATCACCGATTCCCTGGCCCGGGAAGATGCAGACACTAAGGCGCTGCTGGCCCAAGCGGCGGAGAAAAAGAACCGCAAGACCGCAGGCAAGGGCAAGGGCGGCATCCGCAAGGACGGTCTCGCTGCTGCTCCGGCCGAGGATTTGGCCGGGCTGATCGCGTCCATGACGGAGCAGATGCACGCTGCAGCCGCCGAGCTGCAGTTCGAGCTGGCTGCCCGGCTGCGCGACGAGGTGGGGGACCTGAAGAAGGAACTGCGCCAGATGCAGAACGCCGGGCACGCCTAAGGGGCGCTTCCCTCCGCCCGGCGGAAGCCGTCCGCGTAATGCGGAACCCATGAAGTGCGGCGCCGCCTCTGCGGTGCGGGGGCTGCCGCCGGTTCCGGCTAGAGTAAAGCCGGGCCGGGGAGCGCTTCGCTTCAGACCAATTCAAGGGGGCAGGCGGGGTGGGTCGGGACGGTCGTGCGGCGCGGGGGCTGCAGATGCAGCAGACACTGGTTTTCGACTTCGACACGCTCGAACAAAAGAACGCGTTTCCGAATCTTGTTCCCGATGAAGAGCTCTTCTGCGACCGGCGTTCGGAAAACGGTCCCGAACAACAGGTTTCGTTTCCCGGCATACTCCGAGCTGCGGACCTCCTGAGCCGTGAAATCCTGCTTCTGGATGTGCAGCTGCTGGACGGCGCGTTTTTCCTCAGCAGCGGACCAGCCGCAGTCAGGGCCATCCTGGCCAGGACCGCCTCGTTCGACCGGACGTTCGCTGTCGTCGCCCGAAAGCCGTCGCTGGAAGAGAGCCTGCGGTCGCTCCTCTTGGGGAGCGGTCCCCCCAGCCAGGTTCTGGCGGAGTTCGACTTCTCTTCGCTTTCGATGCACTGGGCCGTTCCGCGCGTCCTCGGGCAAGTGCTGCATACCAGGAACAGCGAAAGGCTCCGTAGCTGCAAGAAGTCCGAGGTTGCCCGGACAGTGGCAGCGGAGCTGCAGGCAGCGTGGGAGTCTGCGAACCCTGAGCACCATGTCGACAGACCCACTGGGCCGTTCGCCCGGATGGCTAACGCCTGGCAGGAATGGTTTGAGGAAGCTGCCGCCGGCCATATCAGCGTACGGACGTGGAGCCCCGAAGGCTTTAACCTCAAGGATGCTTTGAATCGTCGACCGTATACGGATCCTGTCTCCGGAGACGTCCCGGAGGTTGGTGAAGCTGCCGCCGCTCTCGGACGGATCGACCGCAGGACGGTTGCGCTTTCCTACCTTGAGGAGCACGCCCCGCAGCTGGCCGGACGTGAAGGGTCTCTGGAGGACTGGTGGATGGGCGCATACTTTGATGCCCTCGCGAAACAGCACGGAACTAACTGGCTGCGGTTCAGCGCCGATAAATCACAGCCGGAAACCGTACGGAGGGTTTGGTACCGGCGCCGTCGCGCTCCCCACGATGGAGCAACCATTCAGTTTCAGGGCAGTCTTGTGGCCACCTTGCATGACATGCCGCCCCAAGCGTATGCGGTCATGCGTCATCAGGCCCGTCAGGCCATCCAGGAATGGCAGGCTAGTCCGAGCCAGAAAACCTCCGACGGCCTTGCCTACGCCGTTGCGCAGTCGAACGTAGCGGTAAGCCTGTCCGAAGACCGCAAGGCAATGTGGAGGAGGATTGGATTCACAGTTTTCCCCGCCGCAATAGGCACGCTGACCGGCGGATTGCTCTCCAACCTTATTGCCGGCATTGGTTCTGCCATTGCTACCGTGGTACTTGGAGTTCCGTTGGTGGAATTCGCTGAACTGCATGCAACACGAAAGAAAAAGATGAGAGCCCATATCCACTTTCCCGCGGCGCCGCAGTAATGGCGGACGAGTCCCGGCAGTTGGTTTATTCCTGGGAAGGACCGCCAAAACTTCAGTTGTGGACGGAGGAGGTTTTCCGCAACGGAAGGTCCTGGCGGCAGCACCGGCTTGTGGCCGAAGACGGAGCCCCCGGCGTGGTGGTGGTGGGTGTGGCAGACGGACACTTCGCCATGGTTGAGCACTGGCGCCCGGCAACCGGACGGGGGTTTCTTGAGTTTCCCCGGGGCTTCGGCACGCCGGGAATCCCGGACTCTGCGGACGAGGCGGCCATCAGCGACGCGGGGCGGGAACTGACGGAGGAAACGGGCCTGCAGGGGAGGCAGTTCCACGTCCTCGGATCCGTGTGGGCTGACAGTTCCCTCCTGCAAGGCCACGCGACCGTGGTTTCCGCAACATTGGACCTCACGGCCCCTGATGCTCTGAATGACCACGAAATCGATGCGTTCCGCTGGGTCCCCGTAGACCAGGTGCCCGTGCTGATGAGGACCGGTGCTATCGCTGACGGGTTGACCTTGTCGGCCTATGCCTTGTGGCTGGCCCGCCAGAACCGGTAAGGGGCGCTTCCCTCCGCCGGCGGAAGCCCTCCGCGTAATGCGGAACCCGTGAAGTGCGGCGCCGCCTGCGATAGACTTCTTGGCGGCGCAGGGGAGTATCCGCCCGCGCTGTATCCGTCAGCACGCGGGGCATCGTCGTCCCGCCGGGTGCAGCGGGTACCCGCAGACCGCTGGGTCTACGGGTGCCGGAGAGACCTGCGCTCACTGTCGCGCCCGAAAGGTCCATTTACATGCCCGAATTACCCGTGGTCTTTGAGGTCGGCACCTTTGTCGTCCTCGGGATCGTCCTGCTCTTCGACCTGCTCCTCGTCGTCAAACGTCCGCATGAGCCGTCGATGAAAGAGGCCGGCCTGTGGGTTGGCTTCTATGTCGGGCTCGCGCTGGCATTTGCCGGTGCCATGTTTGTATTCACCGGACCGGAATACGGCAGCCAGTTCGTTGCCGGCTGGGTCACCGAATACAGCCTGAGCATCGACAACCTGTTTGTCTTCATCATCATCATGGCCCGCTTCTCGGTACCGCGTAAGTACCAGCAGGAAGTGCTGATGTTCGGCATCATCATCGCGCTGATCCTGCGCGGCATCTTCATCATCATCGGTGCAGCCGTCATCGAAAACTTCAGCTGGGTGTTCTTCATCTTCGGCGCCTTCCTGCTCTGGACCGCCTACAAGCAGGCGACCGACAACGGCGAGGACGAAGAAGAAGGCAGCGACAACAAGCTGATCGGCAAGCTGCGCCGCGTCCTTCCCATGACGGACAAGTACGATCAGGGCAAGATCCGCACCGTGGTGGACGGCAAGAAGGTCTTCACCCCGATGCTGATCGTCTTCATCACCATCGGCGTCACCGACCTGATGTTCGCCGTGGACTCCATCCCGGCCATCTTCGGCCTGACGCAGAGTGCCTTCATTGTCTTCACCGCCAACATCTTCGCCCTGATGGGCCTGCGCCAGCTGTACTTCCTACTGGGCGGCCTGATGGACCGGCTCATCTACCTCAAGCACGGCCTGTCCGTCATCCTGGCGTTCATCGGCGTGAAGCTGATCCTGCACGCGCTGCACGTCAACGAGCTGCCGTTCATCAACGGCGGCGAGCATGTTGCCTGGGCTCCCGAAATCCCCACCTTCGTATCGCTGGCCGTGATTCTCGGCACCATCGTCATTGCCACGGTGGCATCGCTGCTCAGCCCCAAGGCGAAGGCCGTCCAGGCCGTTGCCACTCTGGAGAATGCGCTGAAGGTGTACCGCAACCTCGGGGAAGACGCCCCGCACGAGGAGCGGGTGGAAGCCTACGACAAGGTCGCTGAAAGCTACCGCACCGCATCCACGGTTGCCAAGGACCGCAACGACGTCGAAATGCCGGAAATCTCGGACCAGGCCAAGGAGGAGTTCCGGGCCAGCAACCCGCGCCTGCAGAACCCTGCGCCGGTGAAGGACCAGACCGAGCAGTAGCAGCACCGCACCACAATAAACCGCACCACAGTAAACGCAGTACAAACAGCAAGCGCCGCCCTCCCGAAGGAGGGCGGCGCTTTGTGGTTACGGCTCCGGCTGTTTACGGCTGCGGCTCGTCCCGGACCATCCCGAGCAGGCGGTTAAAGATGCCCTCGCCGTCGTCGGCGATCCCGTCGTGGTGGAAGTCGGCGCTTTCCCAGACCTGCAGGCCGCGCACTGCTGCGGCCGTTTCCAGCGACAGGTCGCGGTCCACGTAAATGTCGTCGGTGTAAACGGCCGCTGCCACGGGAACACTGTTCCGGGCGAGCTGTTCGGGGTCGTACAGCGCCGGCCAGTCCCGGCGTACCGCCAGCAGCTCGGCCGTCTCCTTCAGCGGAGCCAGCGCCGGGTCCTCGTCAAAGTACCAGGGATAGACCATCTCGCCGGTGTACAGCGGTTCCCCGGCACCGGGCTTGAACTCCGGAAACTCCTCCAGCACACGCGCGGCAGCCCAGTTGGTGGCGGCCCCCTGGCCGTAGATGGATTCGTGCATCACCGCGTACAGCGGGTTGGACGCCCGGCTCACCAGCCCGTGGACCGCTTCCAGGAAAGTGTCGGACAGCGGTTCGCCGTCCGGGGTGGGCACAAACGCCTCCTGCAGCAGGTAGTGCAGCCCGTCCATGCGGGTGTTGCCGCCCAGGAAGGACCCGGCCATCTGGAAGCGCTGCACGGTCAGGCGCTCTCCGGAGGGCAGGAACTCCGGTGTCTCGCTCAGATGCCGGGCAATCCGGGTGGTCAGCACGCGGTCCTGCGGATACTTGGCGAAGTACTCGGCGTTGCGGGCAGCAACCCGCCGGAACGTCGCACGGTAGACGCGTTCCGCAGGTCCGGTGAGCGGCGCCAGCCCGCCGGTGATGAGGGATTCCCGGAGTCCGTGCGGAGCAAAGGATAAATAGGTCAGGGTGCAGAATCCGCCGTAGCTTTGACCGTAGGTGGTCCACGGACCTGAGCCCAGGGCTGCCCGGATCAGTTCTGCGTCAGCCACGATCGAGTCGGCCCGGAAACGGGCCAGATAATCAGCCTGCGCTGCGGCGTCTCCACGCAGCGGCAGGGTTTGCCGGTTTGCCGGGGTGGACAGCCCCGTGCCGCGCTGGTCGAGCATGAGGATGCGGAAGTGCTTGGCCGCAGCCTTGGTCCAGCCGCCGAACTGCAGGAGCCGGTTGCCCTTCCCGCCGGGACCGCCCTGCAGGTACAGGAGCCAGGGCAGTTCCTCCGCCTCGGGCTGCGGCATCGCCGCGTCCGAGTATTCCCGGGCGAATACCGTGATGGTCTCGCCGCCGGGCCGGGCGTGATCCAGCGGAACGGTGAAGCGGTGGTCGGTGACCCGCATTCCGCGGATGGTGTACGGTGCCGAGGCGGTGTGCGGAACGCTCATGCCGGCTGTTCCGATGCCGCTTCCGCAGGGGCCGCAGCGCCGCCGAAGGACTCCAGGGCGGGGCCGGTGAGGCGGTACGTGGTCCACTCGTCCTGCGGACGGGCCCCCAGCGAGTTATAAAAACGGATGGACGGCTCGTTCCAGTTCAGCACGCACCATTCCACCCGGGCATACCCGCGCTCGACGGCGATTTCCGCCAGCGTGAGCAGCAGCGCCTTCCCGGCGCCCTTGCCCCGGGCCGCCGGGCGGACGTACAGGTCCTCCAGGTAGATGCCGTGCACGCCCTCCCAGGTGGAGTAGTTCAGGAACCAGAGTGCAAAACCCTGCACTTCTCCGGCTTCCTCGGCAACGTGGGCAAAGATGGCCGGATGCTCCCCGAACAGGTTCTTCTCCAGATCCTGCACCGTGTTCTTGACGGCATGCGGTTCTTTTTCGTAAATCGCCAGGTCGTGGATGAGTTCAAGGATGACAGGGACGTCTTCGGGGCGTGCGGGGCGGATCTGCATGGCTTCAGCCTAATCGAGGCGGCCCGCGTGGATCACCTTGATGACGGGAGCTCCGGCGTCGTCCGACGCCGCGAGGTCAACCTCGGCATTGATGCCCCAGTCCAAGTGGTTGGCCGGATCCTTGAAGATCTGCCGCACCTCCCATTTGCCCGGAAGCTCCTTGATGATCAACAGGTTCGGCCCGCGCCCGTCGGGGCCGTCGTCGATGTCCTCATGTTCCTCGAAGTAGGCATCGAGCACGTCGGCCCAGCGGTCGGCGTCCCAGCCGGCGTCGCCGTCGAGCTCGCCCAGGGCGCGGTCGTCCTCATCGGCGAAGAGCTTCACCCGCTGGAACATTTCGTTGCGGACCATGACCCGGAAGGCCCGCACATTGGCGGTGAGGCGATCCGGCACCGGAGGCAGGACCGGTTCAGCCGAGGCGTCCGGGTTGATGCCGTTGGTGAGCTCCTCCCATTCGTCCAGCAGGGAGGAGTCGGTCTGCCGGACCAGCTCGCCCAGCCACTCGATGATGTCTTCCAGGTCTTCACGGAGCCGCTCCGGCGGCACTGTGTGCAGCAGCGCCTTGTAGGTGTCCGAGAGGTAGCGCAGCAGCACCCCTTCGGAGCGGGCCAGGGAGTAGAACTGCACGTACTCGCCGAAGCTCATGGCGCGTTCGTACATGTCCCGGACGATGGACTTGGGGCTCAGCTCGAACTCCCCGAGCCACGGGGCACCCGAGCGGTATACCTCGAAGGACTGCTCCAGCAGCTCCGCCAGCGGCTGCGGATAGGTGACTTCCTCCAGCAGGGCCATCCGCTCGTCGTATTCGATGCCCTGGGACTTCATGGCGGCGATCGCCTCGCCGCGGGCCTTCTTCTCCTGAGCGGAGAGGACCTGCCGGGGCTTTTCCATGATCGCTTCGATCACGGACACCACGTCCAGGGCGTAGGACGGACTGTCCGGGTCCAGGATCTCCAGGGAGGCCATCGCAAAGGGGGACAGCGGCTGGTTCAGGGCGAAGTTCGGCTGCAGATGCACCTTCAGGCGGACGGTGCGGCCGTCGGCGTCGGGCTCGGGCAGCACCTCCACAATGCCGGCGGTCTTCAGCTCGCGGTAGATGCTCAGCGCTTTTTTCATCAGCGCCAGCTGCGAGGACCGGGTCTCGTGGTTGTTGGTGAGCAGCTTCTTGGCAGCCGTGAACGGATCGCCAGGACGTTCCAGCAGGTTCAGCAGCATGGAGTGGGTGATGTTGAAGCTGGAGGTCAGCGGCTCCGGGGTCCCGTCCACCAGCTTCTCGAAGGTGGGCTTGCCCCAGGACACAAAGCCGGCCTGCGGCTTCTTCTTCACCACCTGGCGCAGTTTCTTCTGGTCGTCGCCGAACTTGGCGTGCGCCTTGGCCATCGCCTTCACGTTTTCAATGACGTGTTCCGGTGCCTGCACGACGACGGTGCCCGCCGTGTCGTAGCCGGCCCGCCCGGCGCGGCCCGCGATCTGGTGGAACTCGCGGACCTTCAGCGGCCGGGTCCGGGTGCCGTCGTACTTGGACAGCGCGGTGATCAGCACGGTGCGGATGGGTACATTGATGCCGACGCCGAGGGTGTCGGTGCCGCAGATGACCTTCAGCAGCCCGGCCTGGGCCAGCTGCTCCACCAGACGGCGGTACTTGGGCAGCATGCCGGCGTGGTGCACGCCGATGCCGTGCCGGACCAGCCTGTTCAGGGTCTTCCCGAATCCCGGGGCAAACCGGAACCCGGCAATCAGCTCGGCAATCTTGTCCTTTTCCTCGCGGGTGCAGACGTTGATGCTCATCAGGGCCTGGGCCCGGTCAATGGCTTCGATCTGGGAGAAGTGCACCACGTAGACCGGAACCTGCTTGGTGGCCAGCAGCTCCTCCAGGGACTCCTGCACCGGGGTTTCCACGTAGTAGTAGTGCAGCGGGATGGGGCGCTGCACCGAGGAGACCGTGACCGTGTCCCGGTTGGTGAGCTCGCTGAGTTCGTTCGCGATCCGGGTCATGTCGCCCAGGGTGGCGGACATCAGCAGGAACTGGGCCTGCGGCAGCTCCAGCAGCGGAACCTGCCAGGCCCAGCCGCGCTGCGGGTCGGAATAGAAATGGAATTCGTCCATGATCACGGTGCCGAGGTCCGCGTCGGGGCCTTCGCGCAGGGCAATGTTGGCCAGGATCTCCGCGGTGCAGCAGATGATCGGGGCGTCCTTGTTCACGGAGGAGTCGCCGGTGACCATCCCGACGTTCTCGGCACCGAAGATCTCGCACAGTGCGAAGAACTTCTCCGACACCAGGGCCTTGATGGGCGCGGTGTAGTAGCTGCGCTCGTCGTGCGCCATGGCGTGGAAGTGTGCCGCGATGGCCACCATGGACTTGCCCGAGCCGGTGGGGGTGGCCAGGATGACGTTGTTGCCCGTCACCAGCTCCATCACCGCTTCATCCTGCGCCGGGTACAGCGACATGCCCCGGCTCTCGACCCATTCCAGGAAGGACGTGTACGTCTCGTCGGGGTCGATGGTGCGGGTACTGGACGGGCCGGAGGCAAGCTGTTCAAGAAGTTTCATGTCCATACCAGACTATCGGGCGCGGCAGCGCACTGCAGACCGCCGGCAGGCAGCGGCTCGAGGAACTGCCGCACCTGACTCCATCCGGGGCGGGATTGAAACCTGGAATGCTTCCTTAGTTTGTGATTCAGGGATAGACGAGGACGACTGCGCGACCGCGCTCCAGTAAACGGCCCTACGAAGCTCCGGACCACAGGAGGAAACCGCTCAGATCACTGAGCGGGGACATAGCGCCATAAGGTGAACCGTCATCGGCCGGCTTCACCTTCCAATCTCCGTCCATCCACCGCATGGACATGGATATCCGGGCGAGAACTCCTTTGCCGGTTTCGAAGGCAAGATCCAGGTTGGCTTCTGAGGGGGTATACGACTTCACGACGAAGCCACGCACCTGGATCGGCGAGCTGTCTCCCGAGGTCACACCTTTAGCTGCATCTTTCACGGCGGCGTCCCGCCCGGTGCCGGGGACAAGCAGTTTGTCCGACGCTTTCGCCACCACCTCGGGAGAACCGGAGGAGCCAAGGGCCGCAACGTTCATCGCTGCGTACAGTGCACCGGCCGGGGAGTTGGCGAAGCACGAGCGGAAGCCGTCCTCCTCAGTTATTCCTGGGCCGAAGGTCCTCGGGTCAGTCGGTGCTGCCATTGCGTCCACCAACTCCCAGTTCGATGTCGGAGCTGTAGCCAGCGCCAGCTCATCGGTCAGCGGCAAACCACAGATACTCTCCCTGCTGACGTTGTTGTCATCGCTTGAGCTGGAAGGGGGAGCCCCTGAATCGGAGCTGCTGCCCGAGGTTGGGGGTGGAGCAGACTGCGCTGTGTCTTCACCTTTGGGGAGCAGGAGAATGACTACTAGGGCGGCAATGAGTGCGGCCACCAGGGCGGCTGAAATGATGAAACCCGGCTTGGTGAAAGGGTTGGTTTCGGCGGTGCCGTCTGGCGACTGACTCATTGTGAACCTTTCGCTACTAGTGCTGGGGTTTGGCCGAAGGCGCGGACGGTGCCCGCGGGCCCGGTGATGATGATGCAGCCGAGAAGAACCCGGCGGAATCCGCTGCTGCGCTGAACCGGGATGCGCCGCCCATGGTCCATCACTGCCAAAAGACTTCGGCCGGATCCGGCTCTGCGGCGGAATCCCTGCGCTTGAAAAGATTCATATCTTCCTTTCCCGGAAATCCCCTATGCCGCCCGCCCCGAACCTACCAGCGGACAGACGCGCGGATCTGCGCCGACGCGCTGTGGCCGCCCGGGCCCGGTTGGTCAGCGGTTGCCGGCCTGCCCCCAGCAGGCGTGACCCCGGATGAAGGCCGGCAGCTGCCGGGCCCGTCCCTTTGCTAGGCTCGGCGGCATGAAATGGGATCCCCGGAAGTACACACAGTTCTCCTCGCACCGCGACCGGCCGTTTTTCGACCTCACGGCCCGCATTGCCGCCGACAACCCGCGCAGGGTTGTTGACCTGGGCTGCGGTCCTGGGCCGTTGACGGCGGCGCTCGCCTCCCGCTGGCCCGGCGCACGGGTCACGGGCGTCGACTCCTCGCAGGACATGGTGGAGCAGGCCCGTGCACTGGAGCAGGCCCCGGACAATCTGGACTTTGTACAGGCGGGCATCGAGGACTGGGATCCGGAGCCCGGAACGGACGTGGTGGTCTCCAACGCCGCCCTGCAGTGGGTGCCGGGGCACCAGGATTTGATCCGCCGCTGGGCCAAGCAGCTCGACGGCGGTGCCTGGCTGGCGGTGCAGGTGCCGGGAAACTTTGGAGCTCCTTCCCACGCCCTGATGCGGGAGCTGGCAGCGGGCGCCGAGTGGGCGGACAAGCTGGACGGAGTCCTTCGCCACGCGGATGCCGTGGATGAGCCGGAAGACTACCTCGGGCTGCTGACGGAGGCCGGCTTTGAGGCCGATGTGTGGGAGACGAGCTACTCGCAGGTCCTGCAGGGCAGGGACCCGGTGCTGGAGTGGGTCCGCGGAACCGCCCTGCGTCCCGTCATCGCTGCTTTGGACCCGCAGGATTTCTCCCGCTTCGAAGAGCAGTATGCAGCGCTGCTGCGGAAGGCGTATCCCGAACGTTCATGGGGCACGGTCTTTCCGTTCCGCCGCATCTTCATGGTGGGGCACAAGAGAGGCTGAACGGGTCAACCCCGGTACTCCCAGCACCGGCGGGGCTAGGAGTACCGGCGGGAGCCGTGGCTGCGCCCCACCGGGGGACGGGAGCGTGCGGCTTTCATCAACGGAGTGTTCAGGGCGTCAATCTGCTCATTGGCGTGGTCCCGGCTGCCGGCACCTCCGCGGTCCCAGTGCCGGGCCAGATACAGCGCGCCGCCCAAGCCGGTGAGCAGTAACCCGGTAAGCAGCGCCGCCGGGCTTAGGGAGGGCAGCTGGCTTGCCGCCGCCAGCACCGCAAGGACGGGTATGACCGGGCCGAGAGGGAGCCTTGCTCCCTCACCGGGCCACTTGCGGAATCCGAGCACGGCGGCCGCAACGCTCACCACGATCATGGCCAGGATGGCGGCGACATTGGCGATGGAGACCACAAAGGTGGTGTCGTTGAGCAATACCAGCAGGACCGTGATGGCGGCCAGCAGCAGAACACTGACATAGGGGTGGCCGCTGCGGCTGTGCCGCCCCAGCGCAGGGGGCACATCGCCGCGCGCCACCATGCGCAGGATAATTTCGGAGGCGCCCAGCACGTTGGCGTTGGCGCCGGAGAGCGTGGACAGGCAGGCGGCGAAAGCCACCAGGAGCCCGCCCCACGACCCCATGACGATTTCCGCAGCCTGTGACACTCCGGTGGCGGTAAAGACGGTAAGTCCGCTGGCCATCATGGCCAGCACTGTTCCCAGATAGATCAGGCCCGACACCAGCAGCGTCAGCAGGATGGCGCGCGGAACGGTTTTGCGGGGGTTCTTCACCGACCCGGCCATGTTTGTAATGACGTTGAAGCCGGTGTAGGCGGTGAACAGGAGGGCGGCGGCGGAGAACACCCCGCCGGTGCCCTGCGGCAGCGGGCGGTCTACTGCATCCGGCCGCAGCTCGGTCAGGCCCCAGACGGCAAACAGGACGAGCAGGGCAAGCTTGATGCCCACGATCCACGTTTCAGCTTTGGCAACCAGCGCCGTCGGGCCCAGGTTCAGGGCCGTTACCAGTGCGGTGGCGGCGAGCGCGAGCGCCAGCGTCCCGATCGCCGGGAGGAAGTACTCGTGCAGATAGTCCCCGAAGGAATCCACCAGGTAGGCAACGATCGTGGCGCCGTTGAGATAGAAGGCCCACATCACAATGAACCGCCAGAAGGGGCTCAGAATGGTGCCGACCGGGCCGTATCCTGATTCGCCGTCCGCGGCCCGGGTGGAAACCACGATGAAGGACAGTGCACACAGGACCATCACAACGCCCGCAATGATGTAACTCAGGACTGCGCCCGGCCCGGCAAGGTTCACTGCCGTTCCGGAAAGCGTGAAGACCCCGCCGCCCACAGTGGTGCCGACACCGAAGGCCACGCAGGCCAGCAGCCCGATCTGAGGTGTCGCGGCACCGGCCGGCCCGGACGTCGATGACTGTGAATTTGCCACGGGGCCACGCTCTCATCCGGTCCGAAGGGGTCCCTCTGGAGCGTAAGGCCGTCAAACAGCGGGGGTCAACGGAGCATCCGGCAAACGGGCTGCTACCAGCCGCGTTGCTTCCATTCCTGCAGGTGGGGGCGCTCCGCACCGAGGGTGGTGCCGGCCCCGTGCCCGGGGTGGACGACGGTGTTGTCCGGCAGGTATTCGAACACGCGTTCGAATACATCTGCGTAGAGGGACGCAAACCGCTCCGGATCCTTCTGCGTGTTGCCCAGGCCGCCGGGGAACAGGGAATCTCCGGTGAAGAGATGGGCCGGTCCGCTCGGGTCGCGGTACAGCAGTGCCACCGATCCGGGAGTATGCCCGCGCAGCTTGATCGCTTCCAGTTCGAAGCCGTTGAAGGCCCTGACGTCCCCGTGCTCCAGCGGCACGTCGGTGGGCACCTCGATGTCCGGGATGTCCTCGCTGCCGGCGGCGGTTCGCGCGCCGGTGGCAGCAGCGGCTTCGGCGAGGGCACGGACATGGTCCCAGTGGCTGTGCGTGGTGATGATCAGCTGCACTTCGGCGGGTGCGGCGGCATCTCCGGCGGCTTCGGCCAGGAGTTCCCGGATCGCGGCGAAATCATCGGCGGCGTCAATGAGCACCTGGGCTCCGGTGTCCTTGGCGGTAATGACGTAGACGTTGTTGTCCATGCTGCCCACGGACCGGCTGCGGATGGTGACTTTCTCCAAATCAATCATGCCGGTAAGTCTAGTTGCGGGCGGCGGCTCGCACAGGGCAAGGGCGTCCGCGCTCGCCGATGCCCCGGCGCCGCACCCGGTGCGCTCGCCGATGCAGACGGGCCGGCCCGACTCACGATGGGCGTCCTCCCGCCGCCTGCCCCGCACGCGTTCCCACTGCGTGTGGCTCTTGAGACAGCTGGGGCCACACCAGTCCCGTGAGGTAACAAAGAGTGGGAACCAGTGCGGGAGCCACTGCCGCGCCCCGTCCGGAGGCACAGGCGCTCGGAGGCACAGGCGTCCGGAGGCACAGGCGTCCGGAGGCACAGGCGCTCGCAGGTGCGGCCCGGCCCGGCCCGGCCCGTCGGCGCCCGCTGCCAGCCCTGCCGGGGAACATCCGCCTTAGCGCGCCGGCAGCCGGGTATTGCCTGCCCGGGTGCGGCGGCGTACGTTCGGATGGTGCCGGTGCTGGAACCGGCCGGTCCGGGAGGAAAGCGTGCTCGTACGGCTTATCCGGCAGAACCTGGCTCCCTACAAGGGTGCGGTGGCCGCCGTCGTTATCCTGCAGTTTTTGCAGACCGCGGCAACGCTGTACCTGCCCACCCTGAATGCCGACATCATTGACCGCGGCGTCGTCGTGGCGGACACGGGCGTCATCCTGGGGCTGGGCGGCTGGATGCTGGCCATTACCGCCGGGCAGGTCCTCTGTGCGGTCACCGCCACGTACTTTGCCGCCCGGGTGGCCATGAGCGTGGGCCGAAACATCCGCGACAACCTGTTCACCACGGTGGAATCCTTTTCCTCCCGGGAAGTAGGCGTCTTCGGCGCTCCGTCCCTGATCACCCGCACCACCAATGACGTGCAGCAGGTGCAGATGGCCCTGCTGATGACATTCACCGTGATGGTTTCCGCGCCGATCATGGGGATCGGCGGGGTGGTGCTGGCACTGAACCAGGATGTGCCGCTGTCCGGGATCCTGCTGCTGATCCTGCCGGTCCTTTTTGCGGTGATCGGGCTGGTGCTGCGCCGCCTGATTCCGCTGTTCCGCCGTGCCCAGAAGCAGATCGACCGGGTGAACTCGGTGCTGCGCGAACAGATCATGGGCATTGCGGTGATCCGGGCCTTTGTCCGGGAGCGCACCGAAGAGGCCCGCTTCGACACCGCCAACGCGGACCTGACCGGCACCCAGCTGCGGACGGCGCAGTACATGGCGCTGCTCTTCCCCGCCGCGATGCTCGTGGCGAACCTGGCTTCCGTTGCGGTGGTGTGGCTGGGCGCCTACCGCATTGACGCCGGCCAGATGCAGATCGGCGCGCTCACGGCATTCATTGCCTACATCATGCAGATCCTGATGGCCGTGATGATGTCCATGTTCATGATCATGATGCTCCCGCGCGCGGCCGTCTGTGCCGAACGCATTTACGAGGTCCTGGATACCGAGAGCACGGTCCATGATGCCCCGGCGGCCGTGCCGCTGGTGTTCGACGGCGGAACCCTGGTGTTCGACGGCGTCGGCTACACCTACCCGGGGGCGGAGGCGCCGGTGCTGCACGGGATCTCCTTCACTGCGGAGTCAGGCAGGACCACAGCGATCATCGGATCCACGGGGGCCGGCAAGTCCACACTGCTGAACCTGGTGCCCCGGCTGCTGGACGCCACGTCGGGGGGAATCAGCATCGACGGCCAGGACATCGAGGAAGTCACGCTGCACTCGCTGCGCAGCGGCATCGGCCTGGTGCCGCAGAAGGCCTACCTGTTTTCCGGAACCATCGGCTCCAACCTGCGCTTCGGCAAACCGGACGCCACCGACGCCGAACTCTGGGAAGCCCTCGAGATCGCCCAGGCGGCCGATTTTGTCCGTGCGTCCGAGGGGGCGCTGGAACACCGGGTGGAGCAGGGCGGCGGCAATTTCTCCGGAGGCCAGCGGCAGCGCCTGGCCATCGCCCGGGCGCTGGTGGTCCGGCCCTCCGTCTACCTGTTCGACGACAGCTTCTCCGCGCTGGACTTCGCGACGGACGCCCGGCTCCGGGCCGCACTCAAACAGCGCACCCGCAACTCCACCGTGCTGATCGTCGCCCAGCGGGTCAACACGATCACCGACGCCGGACGGATAGTCGTACTGGAGGAAGGGCGGATTGCCGGGCAGGGGACGCACGCCGAGCTGATGGATTCCTCGCCCACCTACCGGGAAATCGTCGAATCACAGCTCACGGCGGAGGAAGTGCAGTGAGCGCCCCGGCACGCGGCGGCCCCCGCCCGGTAATGCGCGGGCCCGGGGGAGGGCATGGGGGAGGACACGGCGGAGGGCATGCTCCGGCGGCCAAACCGCTGAACTTCCGGGCCAGCGTGAAACGGATTCTGTCCCTGATGGCCCCGGACCGGCTCCGGCTGGCACTGGTGCTGGTTGCCGCCGTCGTCTCCGTGGCGCTCGCGGTCACCGCTCCGCGGATCCTGGGGGAAGCCACCAACGTCATCTTCGACGGCGTGATCGGCGCCGGGCTTGAGCCGGGAACCAGCAAGGACGAGCAGGTCCGGGAGCTGCGCAGCGCCGGGGAGAACCAGCTGGCGGACATGCTCGCCGCCATGGACGTGGTGCCCGGGGCAGGGGTGGACTTCGGCAGGCTGCGGGTACTGGTGCTGGGGGTGCTGGGCATCTATATTGCTGCGTTCTTCTTCGGCTGGCTGCAGGCACGCGTTACGGCGCGGGTGGTGCAGAACGCCATGTACCGGCTGCGGAAGGACGTGGACGGCAAGCTGTTCCGGCTGCCCATGTCCCACTTCCAGCGCGAATCCCGCGGGGACGTGCTCAGCCGGGTCACCAACGACATCGACAACCTGGCCCAGACGCTCTCCCAGACCCTGACCCAGATCATTACGTCAGTGCTGACCATCGTGGGGGTGCTGGGCATGATGCTGTGGCTGTCTCCGCTGCTGGCACTGATCGCCGTGGTCACGGTGCCGGTCTCCGCCGTCGTCACCGTGCTGATTGCCAAGCGCTCGCAGGTGCAGTTCATGCAGCAGTGGAAGTCCACGGGGGAGGTGAACGGGTACATCGAGGAAATGTTCAGCGCCCAGGACGTGGTGAAGGCCTTCGGACAGCAGGAACGGGTCGTGGCAGGCTTCCGCCCGGCCAACGAGGCCCTCTACCGCTCTTCCTTCAAGGCACAGTTCGTTTCCGGCGTCATCATGCCCACCATGCAGTTCATCTCGAACCTTAACTATGTGGCGGTTGCCGTGGTGGGCGGCATCCTGGTGGCCAACGGGCGGCTCTCAATCGGCGGCGTGCAGGCCTTCGTCCAGTACAGCCGCCAGTTCTCCCAGCCGCTGGGACAGATTGGCTCTCTGATCAACATGCTGCAGTCAGGCGTAGCCTCAGCCGAACGTGTGTTCGAACTTTTGGACGACCGGGAGCAGGAGCCCGATCCGGTAGATCCGCTGACCCTGCCCGCCGTCCGGGGCCGCGTGGCCTTTGAGCACGTGGATTTCAGCTACTCGCCCGACGCCCCGCTAATCCGGGACCTGTCCTTCGTGGCGGAACCCGGGCAGACGGTGGCCATTGTCGGTCCCACGGGGGCGGGGAAGACCACCCTGGTGAACCTGCTCATGCGTTTTTATGACATCGACGCCGGGCGGATCACGATAGACGGCGTCGACACGGCCCGGATGCGGCGGGACGATGTGCGGAAGAACATCGGCATGGTGCTCCAGGACGCCTGGCTCTTCGAAGGAACAATCCGGGAGAACCTTGCCTACGGCGCCCCCGGCGTCACGGACGAGCAGATAGTCCGGGCCGCCAGGGCAACCCACGTGGACCACTTTGTGCGCTCGCTGCCCGAGGGGTATGACACCGTCCTGGGGAACGACGGCGGCTCGCTGAGCCAGGGGCAGCGGCAGCTGATCACCATAGCCCGGGCCTGGCTGGCGAACCCGTCCATCCTGGTCCTGGACGAGGCCACCAGCTCGGTGGACACGCGGACGGAGATCTCCATCCGGCTGGCCATGAACGCCTTGCGGGAAGCCCGCACCAGCTTCGTCATCGCCCACCGGCTCTCCACCATCCGCGACGCGGACGTGATCCTGGTGGTGAGGAACGGTGAGATTGTCGAGCAGGGAACCCACGGGGCGCTGCTGGACGCCGAGGGATTCTACGCACAGCTGTACCGCTCCCAGTTCGCGGAGCCTGCGGATGCCGGTGATGCGGATGCCGGCACGGGGGAGGGGACAGGCTCCCCGCCGTGACCTGCCTCCCGGCGGAACAGGCACCGGCGTGGCAAAATGGAACTGCAGCAAGCGAGAACCCGCTGCACCAGACCTGCCGCCGTCATCCTCGAGGCGGCTCCAGCTCCCGAACATGAAGGCGGTCCCATGAGCGACGACGTCCTGTCCTGGGTCCGCATCGACGGCACAAGCACCGTTCCCCCCTTCGAACAGCTGCGGGTCCAGATCCTGGATGCTGCCAATGAGGGACGCCTCGCCGTCGGAACCCGTCTTCCGCCCGTGCGCGCGCTCGCCGCCCGGCTCGGCCTGGCGGTCAACACGGTCGCCCGTGCCTACCGCGAACTGGAACAGGCCGAAGTGGTCACCACGCGCTCGCGGGCAGGCACCGTCATTGCAGCAGCGGGGGACAACGGACGGCGCCGGGTGGCCGAGGCAGCGGCCGTCTTTGCTGACTCCGTCCGCGCCAACGGTCTCGATCCGCAGGAAGCCATGACCTATGTCGAGACGGCTCTTCGCCTGCGGTGAACACTGCGGCGTCGAATACATCTTCGAACCAAACGGTGAACTACAGTGGAAATTGTGTCTACAGCTACCTCTTTGATGGCCGATAGTGCCAACGAGCCGCACCGCGGCAATGATCTTTCCCGCCTGGTCGTCAAGGGCGCCCGGGAACACAACCTGCGCAACGTGGATCTGGATTTGCCGCGCGACGCGATGATTGTCTTCACCGGCCTGTCCGGGTCCGGAAAGTCCTCCCTGGCCTTCGACACGATCTTCGCCGAAGGACAGCGCCGTTACGTCGAGTCGCTCTCCTCCTATGCGCGCATGTTCCTCGGGCAGGTGGACAAGCCGGATGTGGACTTCATTGAAGGCCTCTCCCCGGCGGTGTCCATCGACCAGAAGTCCACCTCCAAGAACCCGCGCTCCACCGTTGGCACCATTACCGAGATCTACGACTACATGCGCCTGCTCTGGGCGCGCGTCGGGACCCCGTTCTGCCCAGTGTGCGGCGAGCCGGTCTCGCGCCAGACTCCGCAGCAGATTGTCGACCAGCTGCTCGAACTTCCCGAAGGCACCCGGTTCCAGATCCTGGCCCCGGTGGTGCGCGGCCGCAAGGGCGAATTCGTTGACCTCTTCCAGGAGCTCGCTGCCAAGGGCTACTCCCGCGCCAAAGTTGACGGCAAGCAGGTCCAGCTCTCCGACCCGCCGAAGCTGGGCAAGCAGTACAAGCACACCATCGAGGTGGTGGTGGACCGGCTCGTGGCCAAGGACGGTATCCGGCAGCGGCTGACCGACTCGGTGGAAACCGCGCTCGGCCTGGCCGAGGGACGCATCCTGGCCGACTTCGTGGATGTCGACGAAAAGAGCGAGGACAGGATTCGGGCGTTCTCCGAACACCTGGCCTGCCCGAACGAGCACCCGCTGGCGATCGACGAAATCGAACCCCGGTCCTTCTCCTTCAACAACCCCTTTGGTGCCTGCCCGGTCTGCACCGGCATCGGCAGCCGGCTGGAGGTTGACGAGGAACTGGTGATCCCCAACCCCAACCTGAGCCTGGCCGCCGGGGCCGTGGCTCCCTGGGCCCTGGGCAACGCAACGCTGGAGTACTGGAACCGGCTGCTGGCCGGCCTGGCCAAGGAGATGGACTTCTCCATGGACGTGCCGTGGAAGAAGCTGCCGGCGAAGGCCCGCGAAGCGATCCTCAACGGCAAGGACCACAAGGTGGTGGTCCAGTACAAGAACCGCTTCGGCCGGGAGCGCAAGTACAGCACCGGCTTTGAAGGCGTCATCTCCTACATCCACCGCAAGCACCTGGAAACCGAATCCGACAGCGCCCGCGACCGGTACGAGGAGTACATGCGGGAAACCCCGTGCCCCGAGTGCGGCGGAGCGCGGCTGAACCCGGCGTCACTGTCCGTGCTGATCAACGGGAAGAACATCGCCCAGGTGGCAGCCCTGCCGCTGCGCGAGGCGGCGGAGTTCCTCGGCGGACTGGACCTCACCGCCCGTGAAGCCCGCATCGGTGACCAGGTGCTGAAGGAAATCCTGGCGCGCCTGACCTTCCTGCTCGACGTCGGGCTGGAGTACCTGAGCCTGGAGCGGGCAGCCGCCACGCTCTCCGGCGGCGAGGCGCAGCGGATCCGGCTGGCCACCCAGATCGGTTCCGGACTCGTGGGGGTGCTGTATGTCCTCGACGAGCCGTCCATCGGCCTGCACCAGAAGGACAACCGGCGGCTGATCGAAACTCTGGCCCGGCTGCGGAACCTCGGCAACACCCTGATTGTCGTGGAGCATGACGAAGACACCATTCACGAAGCCGACTGGGTTGTGGACATCGGACCGGGCGCCGGTGAACGCGGCGGCGAAGTGGTGCACTCGGGTTCCCTGGCGGACCTGCTCACCAACGAGCGGTCCCTGACCGGCGCGTACCTGTCCGGGCGCCGCAAAATCGAGATTCCGGCCAAGCGCCGCAAGGTGGACAAGTCACGCCAGCTGAAGATTGTCGGGGCGCGGGAGAACAACCTGCGCAACATCGATGTCTCCATTCCGCTGGGTGTTTTCACCGCGGTGACGGGGGTCAGCGGATCGGGTAAATCCACCCTGATCAACGACATCCTCTACAAGACGCTGGCCGCCAAGCTCAACGGCGCCAAGCACGTGGCAGGCCGGCACCTGCGCATCGACGGCCTGGAGAACCTCGACAAGGTCATCCATGTGGACCAGAGCCCCATCGGGCGCACGCCGCGGTCCAACCCGGCCACGTACACCGGCGTCTGGGACCACATCCGCAAGCTGTTCGCGGAGACCAACGAGTCCAAGGTCCGCGGCTACCTCCCGGGCCGGTTCTCCTTCAACGTCAAGGGCGGGCGCTGCGAAGCGTGCCACGGCGACGGAACGCTGAAGATCGAGATGAACTTCCTGCCGGACGTCTATGTGCCCTGCGAGGTGTGCCACGGCGGGCGGTTCAACCGCGAAACCCTCGAGGTGCACTACAAGGGCAAAAACATCGCCGAGGTCCTGGGCATGTCCATCGAGGAGGCAGCTGAGTTCTTTGCCGCGTTCTCGCCGATCGCCCGGCACCTGAACACGCTGGTTGACGTTGGCCTGGGCTACGTCCGGCTCGGGCAGCCGGCCACCACCCTCTCGGGCGGCGAGGCGCAGCGCGTGAAGCTTGCCGCCGAGCTGCAGAAGCGGTCCAACGGGCGCAGCGTGTACGTGCTGGATGAACCCACCACCGGACTGCATTTCGAAGACGTCCGCAAGCTGCTGCTGGTCCTGCAGGGACTTGTGGACAAGGGCAACACGGTGATCACCATCGAGCACAACCTTGACGTCATCAAGAGCGCCGACTGGATCATCGACATGGGTCCCGAAGGCGGAAACGGCGGCGGACAGGTGATTGCCACCGGAACACCGGAAAAGGTGGCTGCCTCCGAGGTCAGCCACACCGGCCGGTTCCTGGCTGAATTGTTCGAAAAGCAAAAGGGAGCGGCATAAACCCCGCACGCCCTATCAACCGGTAAATTTGCCGGACATTACGGAAAAAGGTATTCCCCGCCGGGAATGCCTTTTTCCGTACCCGGCCGCAGGTGTGGGAAACTGTCCCGGTGAAAGAATCCCGGCTCCTAGTACTCTTTGACCTGGACGGAACCCTTGTGGATCCGGCAGGCAGCATCACCGGCGGCATCAGCGCCGCCCTCGAAGCGTGCGGCCTGCCCGTACCCCCGGCGGCGGAACTGCAGCGGATGGTCGGGCCCGCGCTCGTCACGTCGCTGCGGGAGATTGCCGGCGTTCCCGAGGGGCTTGTCGACGACGTCGTTGCGCGCTACCGGGCCGGTTACCGGGAGACCGGAATGGCGCAGAGCCGCCCCTACCCCGGCATCGCCGAAGCTGTCGAAGCGCTGCGTGCCCGGGGCACCGCAGTGGCCGTTGCCACCCAGAAACCGGAGCCGCTGGCCCATGAGCTGCTCCGGGTGCAGGGACTTTCCGGGCTGTTCGACTCCGTGCACGGCTCGCCCGCCGACGAGCAGGCCGCCGCGGCCCTGGACGGCAAAGCCGCCATCATCCGCGCCGCGCTGGAACGGCAGTCCGGCCGCTACGACCGCGCCGTGATGGTGGGCGACCGCCGGCATGATGTCCACGGCGCGGCGGCCAACGGCCTGGAATGCATCGGGGTTTCCTGGGGCTTTGCCGCCGACGGCGAGCTTGCCGCGGCAGGCGCCGCCGCCGTCGTCGGATCGGCCGAAGAACTGCTGGCGGAGCTCGAGGGCTTCCGCCTGCAGGAAGGGGACATCGCGCATGGGCGTGTATGACCTGACCCGGGCCTCAACCCGGGGACTGATCGCCGGCCTGTGCCGGCCCACCGTCATCGGACTGGAGAACGTGCCCGCCGACGGAGCGTTCATCGTCGCCGCCAACCACCTCTCTTTCCTGGACAGCGTGCTTACGCAGGCGCTGATGCCCCGGCCGGTTGCGTTCTTCGCCAAGGCGGAATACTTCACCGGCACCGGCGTCAAGGGCGCGGCCATGCGGACCTTTTTCGAGGGCGTAGGGTCCATCCCCGTGGAACGCGGCCAGCAGGCCGCCTCCGTGGCAGCCCTGAAAACCCTCCTGGACCGGCTGGAAGAAGGAAGCGGCATCGGCATCTACCCGGAGGGGACCCGTTCCCGCGACGGCCTGCTGTACCGCGGCCGCACCGGCGTCGGCTGGCTGGCCCTCACCTCCGGCGCGCCGGTCGTTCCGGTGGGACTCATCGGCACCGAGAACCTGCAGCCTGCGGGCAGGAAATGGATCAAACCGCAGCACTTCACGATGAAGGTGGGCCGGCCGCTCTACTTCCAGAAAACCGGACCGGACCACGCGCTGCCGGCCCGCCGGCAGGCCACCGACCGGGTCATGGACGCCATCGCCGAGCTCTCCGGGCAGGAGCGCTCCGGCAGCTACAACCAGAGCAAGCCCGAAGGGTAAGCCCGGGGCAACCGGTTCAGCGTCCCGCGAAAGCGGCGCCGGCCTGCGCAGAGGCGTCCGGCGGCGACCGTAGGATGGAACAGTGGCAGATCCAGCAACATACCGGCCGAAGACGGGGGAGATCCCCACCGCTCCCGGCGTTTACCGTTTCCGAGACGAGCACGGCCGGGTCATCTACGTCGGCAAGGCCAAGAACCTCCGTTCCCGCCTGAACTCCTACTTCGCCAACCCCCGGGGCCTGCTGCCCAAGACCCGCGCCATGGTGCACACCGCCGCCAGCGTGGAATGGACAGTGGTCGGCACCGAGCTGGAAGCACTGCAGCTGGAGTACACCTGGATCAAGGAGTTCAATCCCCGGTTCAACATCATGTTCCGGGACGACAAGTCCTACCCCTACCTGGCGGTGACCATGGGGGAGAAGTACCCCCGGGCCCAGGTGATGCGCGGCGACCGGCGCAAGGACACCCGCTACTTCGGCCCGTTCTACCCCGCCAAGGCCATCCGCGAAACCCTGGACACCCTGCTGCGCGTCTTCCCGGTCCGCACCTGCAGCTCCGGGGTCTTCAAGCGCGCCGAACGCACCGGCCGGCCCTGCCTGCTGGGCTACATCGACAAATGCTCCGCTCCGTGCGTGGGCCGGATCAGCCCGGAAGACCACCGCAAGCTGGCCGCCGAACTCTGCGACTTCATGTCCGGGGAAGGCAAGCGCTTCATCGGTACCCTGGAAAAGGAAATGCAGGCTGCCGTGGCCGAGCTGGACTACGAAACCGCAGCCCGGCTGCGCGACGACATCGCGGCCCTGCGCAAGGTTTTTGAACGCAACAACGTGGTGCTCAGCGAAGACACCGATGCTGACATCTTTGCCCTCGAGGAAGACGAACTCGAAGCCTCGGCCCAGGTGTTCCATGTCCGCGCCGGCCGGATCCGCGGGCAGCGCGGCTGGGTGGTGGAAAAGGTCGAAGACACGGACACCGCGGACCTGGTGGAACACCTCATCCAGCAGGTTTACGGCGAGGCTGCCTCGACCGACCGCATTCCCCGCCAGGTGCTGGTTCCGGTGCTGCCGTCCAACGCGGATGAGCTGGGACAGTGGCTCTCCGGGCTGCGCGGCGCCCGCGTGGACATCCGGGTTCCGCAGCGCGGGGACAAGAAGGCGCTGATGGAGACCGTGGCACGCAATGCCTCCGACGCCCTGCGGCTGCACAAGAGCCGCCGGGCCGGGGACATCACCACCCGCTCCGCGGCCCTCCAGGAGCTGCAGGAAGCCCTGGACCTGCCCGTGGCACTGCTGCGGATCGAGTGCTACGACATCTCGCACGTCTCCGGCACCAACGTGGTGGCCTCCATGGTGGTGGCGGAGGACGGCCTGCCGAAAAAATCGGACTACCGCAAGTTCTCCATCACCGGCGACGCCGCCCGCGACGACACCTCGGCCATGTACGACGTGATCTCCCGGCGCTTCCGCAACTACCTCGCCGAGAATGCCGACCCGGCTGCCGACCCGCCGGCTGATCCCGCTGCGGGGCAGCTGCCGGCCGAACGCACCGGCACCGACGTCCAGCCGCTGACGGACACGCTGACCGCGGCTCCGCGGACCAAGTTCGCCTATCCGCCCAACCTGGTGGTGGTCGACGGCGGCCAGCCCCAGGTCGCCGCGGCCTCCCGCGCCCTGGCGGACCTGGGCATCACCGACATCTACGTTGTCGGCCTGGCCAAGCGCCTGGAGGAAGTATGGGTTCCGGACAGTGATTTCCCGGTGATCCTGCCGCGCGCCTCCGAAGCACTGTTCCTGCTCCAGCGAATTCGCGACGAGGCACACCGCTTCGCCATCACCTTCCACCGCCAGAAGCGGGCGAAGTCCATGACCGCCTCCCTGCTGGACGAAATTTCCGGCCTCGGTCCCGCCAAGCGGGCCGCCCTGCTCAAGGAATTCGGATCCGTCAAGAAGCTGCGGAAGGCGTCGGTCGAGGAACTGCAGCGCGTCCCGGGCATCGGCCCGGCCCTGGCTGCCTCTGTCCACGCCCAGCTCGCCGCAAAGGGCGGGCAGGCATCCGCTCCGGCCGTAAACATGACCACCGGCGAAATCGTGGAAACTTAGCTAGGCTGGGTAATCGGCTTCTTTCCCTGCAGCAGTTGACGTGCGGAGCCGGCCCGTCACCGCTGCGCAGGAACCACGGCAGAACAAACCAGTGCGGGACGCAGTGCCCTGCGCCGGACAAGATCTCAAGGATGGGACGACGGACATGAAGGAACAGGACGCGCTGACCCCGGTCAAGCCCGCCGAGTCTGAGCTGCTGGTGGTCACCGGCATGTCCGGCGCCGGACGCAGCACGGCCGCCAATGCCCTCGAGGACCACGGCTGGTACGTGGTGGAGAACCTGCCGCCGCTGATGCTCGGAACCCTGACCGAGCTGGTGTCCCGGATGCCGCATTCCATTCCCAAACTGGCGGTGGTCATCGACGTCCGCAGCAAGGAGCTCTTCCAAGACATCCGGGAGGCGCTCAGCGGACTCCGGGCTGCCGGGGTTTCCTACCGCCTGCTCTTCCTGGACGCCGAGGACGAAACCCTGGTGCGCCGCTTCGAACAGGGCCGGCGTCCGCACCCGCTGCAGGAAGACGGCAGCATCCTGGACGGCATCGCGGCCGAGCGGGATGTCCTGAAGGAGCTGCGCGAGTCCTCCGACGTCGTCGTGGATACCTCCAAGCTGAACGTGCATGCCCTGGCCACCACCATTACCGAGCTCTTCACCGAGTCCGGGCCCATCGTGCTCCGGCTGAACGTCATGAGCTTCGGCTTCAAATACGGGCTGCCGGTGGACGCCAACTATGTCGCCGATGTCCGCTTCATCCCCAACCCGCACTGGGTCCCGCAGCTGCGCCCGCACACCGGCCTGGACGAGGACGTGCGGGAATACGTCCTTGATGCCCACGGCACCCGGGATTTCCTGGACCGGTACGTTGATGCACTGGAGCCGGTGATTGACGGGTACCGGCGCGAGAACAAGCATTACGCCACCATCGCCGTCGGCTGCACCGGCGGCAAGCACCGCTCGGTGGCGGTCACCGAGGAACTGGCCAAGCGCCTGGCGCAGCTGCCGCATGTGACGGTCAGCGCGCACCACCGCGACCTTGGACGCGAATAGATGGCGTTTTTGACCGGCCCGCTCCCGATGATTCCGCAGACCGGAACGGCCCGCGAATCCGGGGGCAGCGACGGCTCGCCGGCCGTGGTGGCACTGGGCGGCGGGCACGGACTGTCCGCCTCGCTCTCCGCCCTCCGGCTGCTGACCACGGACCTGACCGCGGTTGTCACGGTCGCCGACGACGGCGGTTCCTCCGGACGCCTGCGCCACGAGCTGGATGTGCTTCCGCCCGGTGACCTGCGCATGGCGCTGGCGGCCCTGTGCGATGACACCGATTGGGGGCGGACGTGGCGCGATGTCATGCAGCACCGTTTCCAGTCCCGTCCCGGAGTCCGGGGTTCGCTGGACAACCATGCCCTGGGCAACCTGCTGATCGTCACCCTCTGGGAGCTGCTGGGCGACCCCGTTGCGGGGCTGCAGTGGGCCGGAGCGCTGCTCGGTGCCCGCGGCCAGGTCCTGCCCATGTCCACCCAGCCGCTGACCATCGAGGGCGACCTGCTGCGGCAGACGCCCGCCGGTGAGCACCTGGAACTGGTCACCGGCCAGGCCCGGCTGGCGACGGCCGGAGCGCGGGGCAAGGTTGCCGAAGTCCGGTTGACGCCCGCTGATGCCCCGGCCTGCCCGGAAGCCGTCACGGCAATTGAGCGGGCCGACTGGGTCATCCTCGGCCCCGGGTCCTGGTACACGTCCGTATTGCCGCACCTGATGCTGCCGGAGCTGCGTTCCGCCCTCTGCCGGACCAAGGCCAAGCGATGCCTGACGATGAACCTGAGTAATGAAACCAAGGAAACTACCGGAATGTCGGCACTGGACCATCTGGCCGAGGTGAGGCGGTACGCACCCGGGCTTCGGGTGGATGCCGTGCTTGCGGATCCGGCCGTCATCGAAGACCGGGACGCTTTCAGCGCCGCGGTGGCCGCGATGGGCGGGCGGCCCGTCTTCGGTAAGGTGGGGGCAGCGACCGGGCGGCCGATCCATGATCCGCTGCGCCTGGCCACCGCCTATCACGATATGTTTGGGGAGAACTAGGAGTGTATTTGTGGCGTTGACCGCAGCAGTAAAAGAGGAACTTTCACGGCTTGATGTGAAAAAGTCCTCCGTCCGCAAAGCGGAAGTATCGGCCTTGCTGCGATTTGCCGGAGGACTGCACATCATTTCCGGCCGCATTGTGATTGAAGCTGAAGTGGACCTGGCGTCCACGGCGAGGCGGTTGCGCGCCGCAATCGCCGAAGTGTACGGCCACGCCTCGGACATCGTTGTGGTGTCCGGCGGAGGCCTGCGGCGAGGCAACCGGTACGTGGTGCGCGTCGTCAAGGACGGCGAATCCCTGGCCCGCCAGACCGGGCTGCTGGATGCCCGCGGGCGGCCGGTCCGCGGACTGCCCTCCGTGGTGGTCAACGGCTCCGCCGCCGACGCCGAGGCCGTCTGGCGCGGTGCCTTCCTGGCCCACGGCTCACTGACCGAGCCGGGCCGGTCCTCCTCGCTGGAAGTGACCTGCCCCGGGCCCGAAGCAGCCCTGGCCCTGGTGGGTGCGGCCCGCCGGATCGGCATTGCCGCCAAGGCCCGCGAAGTCCGCGGCATCGACCGGGTGGTGATCCGCGACGGCGACACCATCGCCGCCCTGCTGACGCGCATGGGCGCCCATGACGCACTGATGGTCTGGGAGGAACGGCGCATGCGCAAGGAAGTCCGCGCCACCGCCAACCGGCTGGCCAACTTTGACGACGCCAATCTTCGCCGCTCGGCCCAGGCCGCGGTGGCAGCCGGCGCCCGGGTGGACAGGGCGCTGGACATCCTCGGCGACGACGTGCCCGAACACCTGCGCTACGCCGGCGAGCTGCGCGTGGCGCACAAGCAGGCCAGCCTTGACGAGCTCGGCCACCTTGCCGAACCGCCCATGACCAAGGACGCCATCGCCGGCCGCATCCGCCGCCTCCTGGCCATGGCCGACAAGCGCGCGGCCGAGCTGGGCATCCCCGGCACTGAGGCCAATGTGACTCCTGAGATGCTTGACGAGTAGCGTGGAAGCATAGGATGGACTAAGCATGCTGCCGTTTTCGGCAGCACCGGTGTTTCCGGATGGAAACACCGCCCGGATCACCGATCCGACCTATTTTCCGACTCTTACAGGAGGATTTTGTGAACGAATACACTCTGCCGGAACTGCCGTACGACTACGCGGCACTGGAGCCGAACATTTCAGCCCGCATCATGGAGCTGCACCACGACAAGCACCACGCAACGTACGTTGCCGGAGCCAACACCGCGCTGGCACAGATGGCCGAAGCCCGCGAAAAGGGTGACTTCGCAACCATCCCGAAGCTGTCCAAGGACCTGGCGTTCCACCTGGGCGGACACGTCAACCACAGCATCTTCTGGAACAACCTGTCTCCCGAAGGCGGCGACAAGCCCGTAGGCGAGCTCGCTGCAGCCATCGATGACTTCTTCGGATCCTTCGATGCGTTCCGCGGCCAGTTCACTGCTGCAGCCACCTCGCTGCAGGGTTCGGGCTGGGCGCTGCTGGCCTACGAGCCGCTGGGCCAGAACCTGGTCATCGAGCAGCTGTACGACCAGCAGGGCAACGTCCCCGTGGGCACCATTCCGCTGCTGATGCTGGACATGTGGGAGCACGCCTTCTACCTGGACTACGTCAACGTGAAGGCCGACTACGTCAAGGCTTTCTGGAACATCGTCAACTGGGCCGATGTGGCCACGCGCTTCGAGTCCGCCCGCACCGGCGCCCACACCCTGGTGCTCCCGGCCTAATCAGGCCTGCGGGCCCCAAAACGGGCCCCTACCGGTACCCGGGACAGGCCCGACGCGTAAGATGATTGCGAGGGTCCCCGCCGCGCCTCACGGCACGGCGGGGCCTCCCGGCGGGCTGCCGGCCCTGTTGTTGGCCGGCCCCGCCGGGAGGCATCCCGGCCCGCACCAAACCCTGTCAGACCAGTGGCCTGATCTCACACAAGGTCACGTTTTCGGTACACCCGCAATCAAGGAGACAGAAAAGTGACTACTCGTGTTGGAATCAACGGCTTTGGACGCATCGGACGAAACTACTTCCGCGCAGCACTGGAGCAGAACGCCGACCTCGACATTGTGGCCGTCAACGACCTCACCAGCCCTGAAACCCTTGCCCACCTCCTGAAGTACGATTCCGTGACCGGCCGCATCGGCGCTGACGTGGAAGTACGCGGCGGCGACCTGATTGTCGGCGGGAAGACCATCAAGGTCCTCGCCGAACGGGATCCCGCCAACCTGCCCTGGAAGGACCTCGGCGTAGACGTCGTCATTGAGTCCACCGGGTTCTTCACGAAAGCCGAAGACGCCAAGAAGCACCTCGACGCCGGCGCAAAGAAAGTCCTCATCTCGGCTCCGGGCAAGGGCGCCGACCGCACCATCGTCATGGGCGTCAACGACGGCGAGTACAACCCGGAGACCGACAACATTGTCTCCAACGCATCCTGCACCACCAACTGCCTGGGTCCGCTGGCCAAGGTTATCCATGAGGCGTTCGGCATCGAGCGCGGCCTGATGACCACCGTCCACGCCTACACCGCCGACCAGAACCTGCAGGACGGCCCGCACCGGGACCTCCGCCGGGCCCGTGCCGCAGCCCTGAACATTGTGCCCACCTCCACCGGTGCCGCCAAAGCCATCGGCCTGGTCCTTCCTGAACTGGACGGCAAGCTGGACGGTTTCGCCCTGCGCGTGCCCGTGCCCACAGGATCGATCACGGACCTCACCGTCACACTCAGCCGGGAAGCAACGGTCGAGGAAATCAACGACGCCTACAAGGCCGCATCGGACGGACCGCTGAACGGAATCCTGCGCTACACGGATGAGCCGCTTGTCTCCTCCGATATCGTCACCGATCCGGCGTCGTGCATCTTCGACTCGGGCCTGACCCGGGCCATGGGCACCGAGGTGAAGGTAGTGGGCTGGTACGACAACGAATGGGGCTACTCCTGCCGCCTGGTGGACCTGACCACACTGGTTGGCTCCAGCCTGTAGCAGCCGGGAATCCGGCACACCATCCACCCCGGGCTCCAAGCCCCAAACACCAAGCCCCCAATGCCCGAAAGGGACGCAAAGGTAAGACATGACAGTCAAGACTCTCGAGGAACTCATCAGCGACGGCGTTGACGGTCGGTATGTGCTGGTCCGGTCGGACCTGAATGTGCCGCTGGACAACGGCCAGGTGGCCGACGACGGACGCATCCGCGCGTCGATCCCCACCATCGGAAAACTGGTGGAGCACGGCGCCAAGGTGATCGTCATGGCGCACCTGGGGCGGCCCAAGGGCACCCCCGATGACAAGTACTCCCTGCAGCCCGCTGCGGACCGGCTGGACGAGCTCGCGCCGTTTGCGGTCGAGTTCGCCTCCGACGTGGTGGGGGAAAGTGCACACGAACTGGCATCGTCGCTGGCCTCCGGCTCTGTCCTGGTGCTGCAGAACATTCGCTTTGATCCGCGGGAGACGTCCAAGAACGACGACGAGCGCCTGGCCCTTGCACGCGAACTTGCCGGACTGACCGGGGAGAACGGCGCGTACGTGGACGATGCGTTCGGTGCCGTCCACCGCAGGCACGCCAGCGTGTACGACATCGCCGAGGTGCTGCCGGCGTACCAGGGCGACCTGGTGCACACCGAGGTGGAGGTACTGAAGCGGCTGACGGAAAACCCCGAGCAGCCGTATGTGGTGGTGCTGGGCGGTTCAAAGGTTTCCGACAAGCTGGCCGTCATCGAGAACCTCATGGACCGTGCCGACTACCTGCTGGTGGGCGGCGGCATGGTGTTCACCTTCCTTGCCGCGCAGGGATATAACGTGGGCGCTTCCCTGCTGGAGGCGGACCAGATCGAGAACGTCAAGGGCTACCTTAGCCGGGCGAAGGAGGTTGGCTGCGAGTTCGTGCTGCCCACCGACATCGTGGTTGCCGACGCGTTCTCCGCCGATGCCGACGTGGACGTGGTTCCCGCGGACGCCATGGAGAGCAGCCGCTTCGGCGCCTCGGGCATCGGCCTGGACATCGGACCGGATTCCGCTGCCGCCTTCGCCGAGAAGATCCGCGCGGGGAAGACCATTTTCTGGAACGGCCCCATGGGCGTGTTCGAGTTTGATGCCTTCGCCAACGGAACCCGCACCATTGCGCAGGCGCTGAAGGACTCGAGCGGGTTCTCCGTGGTTGGCGGCGGCGATTCCGCCGCTGCCGTCCGGAAGCTCGGGTTCAGTGACAGTGACTTCGGGCATATCTCCACCGGCGGCGGCGCTTCCCTGGAATACCTCGAAGGCAAGAAACTCCCGGGACTGACCGTCCTGGACCAGTAGCACCGGGGTGCGGGCCTGCTGCCGGAAGGCGGCGGGCCCGCACTTCCATGTCCGCTCTTCCCCGCCCGGACACCCGTAACCATCCCTATAATCCCTAAGAAACCGGAGCGATGATGACCACCTCGACCAACGGCAAGTTTGACCGGACACCGCTGATCGCGGGCAACTGGAAGATGAACATGGACCACGTCCAGGGCATCACCCTTCTGCAGAAGCTGGCCTGGACCCTCAAGGACGCCCAGCATGACTACAACCGCGTGGAGGTTGCCGTCTTCCCGCCGTTTACGGACCTGCGCAGCGTGCAGACCCTGGTTCGCGGAGACAAGCTTGACCTGGAATACGGCGCACAGGATCTGTCCCCGAAGGACTCCGGCGCCTACACGGGCGACATCTCCGGCGCTTTCCTGTCCAAGCTTGGCTGCAAGTATGTCCTGGTCGGCCACAGCGAACGCCGCACCGTGCACGGCGAAACCGATGAACTGCTGAACGAGAAGCTCAAGGCCGCTTACCGCAACGGCCTGGTGCCGGTGCTTTGCGTGGGCGAGGGCCTGGAGGTCCGCTCCTCCGGCAAGCACGTGGAGCACACCCTGGAGCAGGTCCGCCGGGACCTCGACGGCCTCGACGCCGAGCAGGTCTCCTCCCTCGTTATCGCTTACGAGCCGATTTGGGCCATTGGCACCGGTGAGGTTGCCGGCCCCGAAGATGCCCAGGAAATGTGCGCAGCGATCCGCAGCGAGATTGCGGATCTGTACGACGACGCCGTGGCTGCCAAGACCCGGCTGCTCTACGGAGGATCGGTGAAGGCAGCGAATGCTGCGAGCATTCTGAAGCAGCGCGACGTCGACGGCGTGCTGGTGGGCGGTGCCAGTTTGGATGTGGCCGAGTTTGCTAATATTGTCAGGTTCGAACAACACCTGGTGACCGACTGATTTGCAGCTGACCTGCACCGCAGTGCACGTCTCCAATCCATGAGTCACCCCCGAAAGGCCGTAAGTGGAAATTCTGAAGATTATCCTGCTGGTTCTTCTTGCCATCACCAGCCTGTTGCTGACGCTGCTCATCCTGCTCCATAAGGGACGCGGCGGCGGCATGTCGGACATGTTCGGCGGCGGGATGACCAGCAGCATGGGTTCCTCCGGGGTTGCCGAAAAGAACCTGAACCGCTTCACCGTGATGCTCGGAATCTCCTGGGGCGCCGTGATTATTGCCCTGGGCCTGATCCAGCGTTTCTCCGGCGAAGCCTAGCCACGGCAGCAGAGGCCCGGCCTTCGGCGCAGTAAACCCGGACGCGGCAGCAGGAACCGCGCACAGCTCACGGCAAAGCCCCGGAGATCCGCAAGGATCTCCGGGGCTTTCGCGTGTCCGCCGGATGCGGCGGGCGTGCCGGCACGGGAAGGGTTAGTCCTCGGCGCCGGCTCCGGTTCCCTCCGGGTCCAGAAGGCGTTCCGGCAGCTGGGAGGCCGCCGCCTGGTCAACCAGCCAGCGTGTCTTGGTCCGCCCGTGCGCACCGGCCGCGGGGACTTGAACCGGGCCGGCTCCGGCCAGGGCCAGGCCCACGGCGCCTGCTTTGTCTTCACCGGCCACGGTCAGCCAGACCTCCTCGGCGGTATTGATCGCTTCAAGGGTCAGGGACACCCGCTCCGGCGGAGGCTTGGGCGCGTTAAGGACGGAGACTACTGTCTTGCCCGTGGTGCGGATGCCCGCCATCTCCGGGAACAGGGAGGCGATGTGGGCGTCCGGGCCTACCCCCAGGAGCAGAAGATCAAAGCGGGGGAGCCGGGAGTCGCGGGACTCGAAACCCGGCGGCAGTTTCTCTTCGGCCGCGGCTGTGGCCAGGGCGAGGGCGTAGCCGGCAGCAGCTTCCTCCACGGAGGCGGCATCATCCGACGACGGCACGGGGTGCACCCGCGCGGGATCCACCGGAAGCCGGGACAAGAGGGCCTGCCGGGCCTGCACCGCGTTGCGGTCGGGGGAGCCGGCGGCCAGGAACCGCTCGTCGCCCCACCAGAAATTCACCTTCGACCAATCCACCGCGACGCGTGCCGGTGCCGTGGCGACGGCGTCGAGCACGGCTATTCCCACGGTTCCCCCGGTCAGCACCACGGTGGCAACGCCCCGGCGGCTCTGAACGTCCACCAGCTTGGTGATCAGCCGTGCGGCGGTCGCCGTCGTCAGGGCCTCCACGCTCGGGTGGATGCTGACTCCATTGGGTGAATAACTCATGCGTTGGCCCCTTCCCGGGACAGACAGGCTGCGAGGCCCTGGGTCAGTACTTCTCCGTACACCTCGTCCGGATCCAGCCGGCGGAGTTCCTCGGCCAGGCAGTCGCGCAGATTCCGGCGCGGCAGCGAGATCTGCTGCTCCGGCTGTCCGGGCTGGGTCAGGTGTGCGGTGATCTGGTCCGGACGCAGCAGTTCCACGTTACCGGCAGCACGTTCGAAAACCACCTGGTGGATGCCGGTTCCGGGCTCCCCTTCGATGATCTTCACGGGCACCTGCAGGGCATGCTTCAACCAGGCGGCCAGCAGGAACGTGCTGGCCGAGTCGGAAGCTCCGGCCACCGTGACGGAGTCGACGGGTTCCGCGCCTGCGCCGTCCAGCACCGCCGCCAGCTGGATCCTCCAGTTGGTCAGCCGGGTCCAGCTCAGGTCGGTGTCGCCGTCGGCGTAGTCCTCGGCCAGGGCAAGCAGCGTCTTTTTGGGATCGGCGCCGGTGGCGGCGTCGGTAATCCGGCGGTGGGCAATGCAGCCCAGCGGAGTCTGCGAAGGGTTCTCCGGAACACCGTGCGGCCACCAGACCACAATCGGTGCGTCCGGCAGAAGCAGGGCCGAGACCAGCGAGACGCTTTCGCCGGCGAGCTCACCGTGTCCGGACAGGACGATCACCTCGGAGGCGCCGGCGTCACCGCCTACGCGGATCTCGGCGTCGAGCCGTGTTTCGTCCTCCCGGGAGCCTTCGGCGAGCACGATGATGCGGCAGGGGTGTTCCCTGCTGGCTTCGTTGGCGGCGGCAATGGCCTCTTCCACAAAATCGGGCTGCGTATCGACGACCAGGGTCAGTACACGGCCCAGGGTCACCACCCCGCCCTTTTCCCGCATGGCGACAATTTCCTTGGATACCTTGGACGTTGTTGTGTCCGGCAGTTCTACAATCACGGCCTTCTCCAGGTCCTTCCGTCTTGGGCGAGCAGTTCATCGGCGGACTCCGGACCCCAGCTGCCCGGGGCGTACGGTTCCGGCTGGGTGCCCAGGGACGCCCAGTACTCTTCGAACGGATCGACGATCTTCCAGGACAGCTCCACTTCCTGGTGGCGGGGGAACAGCGGCGGCTCGCCCAGCAGCACATCGAGGATCAGGCGTTCGTACGCTTCCGGACTGGACTCCGTGAAGGAGTGGCCGTAGCCGAAGTCCATGGAGACGTCGCGGACCTCCATCTGGGTTCCCGGGACCTTGGACCCGAAGCGGATGGTGGCGCCTTCGTCCGGCTGGACCCTGATGACCACGGCGTTCTGGCCGAAGTCGTGGTCATTGTGGTCCCGGAAGAGCAGGTTCGGGGCGCGCTTGAACACCACCGCAATTTCCGTGACCCGGCGGCCCAGCCGCTTGCCGGCCCGGAGGTAGAAGGGAACTCCGGCCCAGCGGCGCGTGTTGATGTCCAGGCGGACGGCGGCGAAGGTTTCCGTGGTGGAATCGGGGTTGAAGCCTTCTTCCTCCAAGAAACCGGTCACCTTTTCCCCGCCCTGCCAGCCGCCGGTGTACTGGCCGCGCGCCGAGTGCTTGGAGAGGTCCCGGGGCAGCCGGACAGCGGCGAGGACCTTTTCCTTTTCGGCGCGCAGGTGGTCGGCGTCGAAGGAAATGGGCTCCTCCATGGCCGTCAGCGCCAGCAGCTGCAGGAGATGGTTCTGGATGACGTCGCGGGCCGCGCCCACGCCGTCGTAGTAGCCGGCGCGCCCGCCGATGCCGATGTCCTCGGCCATGGTGATCTGGACGTGGTCCACGAAGTTCGCGTTCCAGATCGGTTCGAACATCTGGTTGGCAAAGCGCAGGGCCAGAATGTTCTGGACCGTTTCCTTGCCGAGGTAATGGTCAATCCGAAACACTGAATCGGCCGGGAACACGGACTCCACCACGTTGTTGAGTTCCCGGGCGGACTGCAGGTCGTGGCCGAAGGGCTTCTCGATGACCACCCGGCGCCATTTTCCTTCAGACGTTTGGGCGAGGCCGTGCCGGGAGAGCTGCTGGCAGACCTGCTCGAAGGACTTCGGGGGAACGGACAGGTAGAAGGCATGGTTGCCGCGGGTGCCGCGTTCGGAGTCCAGGGACTCGAGCGTCTCCTTGAGCTTGCCGAAGGCCTCGTCGCTGTCGAAGCCGCCCTCAACAAACCGGATGCCCTGTGCGAGCTGCTTCCAGACGTTCTCGTCGAAGTCGGTGCGGGCGAACGCCTGCACCGATTCCAGGACCTGGGCAGCGAAGTCCTCGTTGCTCCAGGGCCGGCGGCCGAAGCCGACCAGCGAAAAGCTTGGCGGCAGCAGGCCGCGGTTGGCAAGGTCGTACACGGCCGGAATGAGCTTCTTCCGGGCCAGGTCTCCGGTGACGCCGAAGATGACCAGCGATGACGGTCCTGCGATGCGGCTGAGCCGCCGGTCCCGGGGATCCCGCAGCGGGTTGGCGGATCCCTGCTTGTCCTCTGCCGCCATCTAGTTGCTGCCGCCTTCGGCGCCGAGTGAACGTACTGCCTCTTCGATCTCGCGGACGCCCTGTTCGCGGTTGAGCAGGTGCAGGCGCAGGACCGGGCGGCCCTGGTCGGCGAGGACCTGTGCGTCGCCGGCGGCCTGGGCACTGATCAGTTCACCGAAGGTGAAGGGCCGTCCCGGGACGGGAAGGTCTTCCTGCGGCGCGCCGGTGATCTGCAGATAGACGCCCTGCGCCGGGCCGCCCTTGTGGAACTGGCCGGTGGAGTGCAGGAAGCGCGGTCCCCAGCCGAAGGTCACCGGGCGTCCGGTGGCCGCGGCGAGCCCGGGACGGATCCCGGCGAGCTCGGCCTGTCCGAACCGGTCCAGGTAGGCGTGGATGCTCAGGTACCCGTCGCCGCCAAGCTCCGCGGTGAGTGCACTGAGCGCCTCGGCCAGCGTTCCGGCACTGCCCAGCAGCGCGGACGGGCCGCGGACCTCCACGGACCCGTCCGTGAAGGCGGGATCGGTGGGTTCCGGACGCGCATCGAGCATGCCCCGTGCTGCCTTCTTGGCGGCCTCAACGTCCGGCTGGTCAAAGGGGTTGATGCCCAGGAGCCGGCCCGCGACGGCGGTGGCCACCTCCCACAGCATCATGGAGCCGCCGAGGGAGCCGGCAACAACTGCCTGGTCGCCCTCCGGTGCGGCGTCGGAGTCAACGGCGACCAGGCGCACCGTCAGGACGTCAGGGGCGCCCGAAGAGATTTCCGGTGCTCCGGGCTCGACGGCGACCGGCAGCAGACCGGTGCCGAGCTTGCCGGTGGATTCGGCAATAAGCTGTTCGGCCCAGTCGGGGAAACCGACCAGACCGGAGCCCTCATCGACAATGACCACCTTGTTGCGCAGCGGGTCGGTGCCGCCCAGCGCGGCACCTAGCTGCAGCCCGATGTTGTCGGCATCGTTGTCGCTGAGGATTTCGAGTGCATCTTCCGCATCGTCCAGGAGCGCCTCGATGTCGGCCCCGGCGAGGCCGGAGGGGACGAGTCCGAAGGCAGTCAGCGCGGAATAGCGTCCGCCGACGTTGGGATCAGCGTTGAAGACGGCGCGGTAGCCTGCTTCGCGGGCGGCACCGTCCAGCGGGGAGCCGGGGTCGGTGACAACCACAATGCGGGACTTGGCGTCGATTCCCGCATCTGTGAACGCCTGCTCAAAGGTGCGGCGCTGGGAATCGGTTTCCACCGTGGAGCCGGACTTGGAGGAGACCACAATAACGGTCTCCTCCAGCCGGTTCTCCAGAGCTGCCCGGACGGCATCCGGGTCGGTGGAGTCAAGCACCGTCAGCTCAACGCCGGCGGTGCGGGTAATGACCTCCGGGGCCAGGGAAGAACCGCCCATGCCGGCGAGGACCACGCGGGTCACTCCCTCGGCGGCCAGTTCTTCCCGGAGCCCGCGAATCTGTCCAACGAGCGGCCGGGAGGCCGCTGAAGGATTCAACCATCCCAGGCGGATGGAAGCTTCCGCTTCGGCGTCGGGACCCCACAGGGTGGGATCCTGGGCAAGGAGGCGGGCGGCGACGTCGTTCCGAACGAGTGAAGGTACGTTCTTTTCGACGGCGGCCAGCGCGGCTCCGGCTGCTTCGAAGGACAGTGTGGTCATTTTTTCTATGCCTCTTTTGCGTTGTCCAGTGCGGTCTTCACGGTCTCCAGGAGTTCTCCCCAGCTGACCACAAACTTGTCCAGGCCTTCAGTTTCCAGCTGCTCGACGACGTCGGAGTAGGAAACGCCCAGGGCCTCCAGCTTGTCCAGGAGTTCACCGGAGGCGGCGTAGGTGCCGCTGACGGTGTCTCCGGTGATGACGCCGTGGTCGGCCGTGGCGTCCAGGGTCTTCTCAGGCATGGTGTTCACGACGTTCGGAGCGACAAGTTCCGTGACGTACAGGGTGTCCGGCAGCGCCGGATCCTTCACGCCGGTGGAAGCCCACAGCGGGCGCTGCGCGTTGGCGCCGGCGGCAGCCAGCACCTGCCAGCGTTCGGTGGCGAACTGCTCTTCGAAGACCTGGTAGGCCAGGCGGGCGTTGGCCAGGCCGGCCTTGCCCTTGAGTGCCTTGGCTTCGTCGGTTCCGACGGCCTCGAGCCGCTTGTCGATTTCGCTGTCCACGCGGGAGACGAAGAAGGACGCCACGGAGTGGATCTTGGACAGGTCGTGTCCGTTTTCCTTCGCCTGCTCGATTCCCACCATGTAGGCGTTGATGACCTCGCGGTAGCGCTCCAGCGAGAAGATCAGCGTGACGTTGACGCTGATCCCGGCCGCCAGAGTGGCGGAGATGGCCGGCAGGCCCTCCTTGGTGGCGGGAATCTTGATCAGCACGTTGTAGCGGCCGACCTTGTCGAACAGCTCGCGGGCTTCCTTGATGGTGCCCTCGGTGTCGCGGGAGAGCCGGGGGTCAACCTCGATGGAAACGCGGCCGTCGACGCCGTTCGTGGCTTCGGCAACCGGAGCGAAGACGTCGCAGGCCTGGATGACGTCGTCGGTGGTGATTTCGAAGACGGCCTTGTCGACGTCGGCGCCGGAGCGGGCGAGCTGCTGCACCTGGGCCGCGTAGGACTCGCCGTTGGCCAGGGCCGCGGCGAAAATGCTCGGGTTGGTGGTCACGCCAACCACGTTCTTGTTGTCAATGAGGTCCTTAAGGGAACCGGAGACGATGCGTTCGCGGGACAGATCGTCCAGCCAGATGGAGACGCCGGCTTCGGAAAGCTGCGCCGTAGGGGTGGAAGTCATGAATTATCTCCTTGTTGCTGGAATTACTTCTGGTCGCCGGTTTCGGTGGACTGTTCACCCGAGGGTGCGGCAGTGGTGCCGGCGGGCGGGGTGTCCGAACCGTTGGCTGCTGCCAGGGAATCCCGGGCTGCTTCGGCAACGGCCTCGGCGGTGATGCCGAATTCGCGGTACAGGGTCTTGTAATCGGCGGAGGCACCGAAGTGCTCCAGCGAGACGCTGCGGCCGGCGTCGCCGACCATCTCGCGCCAGCCCTGGGCAATCCCGGCTTCAACCGAAACTCGGGCCTTGATGTCCTTGGGCAGGACGGCCTCGCGGTACTGCGCGTCCTGCTTGTTGAACCACTCGACGCTGGGCATCGAGACGACGCGGGCGGCGATTCCCTCGGCGGCCAGGGCTTCGCGGGCCGCAACGGCAAGCTGAACTTCCGAGCCGGTGCCGATGAGGATGACGTCGGGGGTCACCACGGAGCCGTCGCGGACGGCTTCGGCCAGCACGTAGCCGCCGCGGGAGACGCCGTCGGCCGATGCGAAGGATTCAGCCGTGGCTGCGCCGTCGCCGCGCTCGTACGTGGGGATGTTCTGGCGGGTCAGGACAATTCCGGCCGGGTTCTCGGTGTTCTCGAGGATTGCCTTCCACGCGGCTGCCACTTCGTTCGCATCGCCGGGGCGGACAACGTCCAGTCCCGGAATGGCGCGCAGCGAAGCCAGCTGCTCCACCGGCTGGTGGGTGGGTCCGTCTTCGCCCAGGCCAATGGAGTCATGGGTCCAGACGTAGATGGACGGAACACCCATCAGCGCGCCGAGGCGGATGGCGGGCCGCTGGTAATCGCTGAAGATCAGGAACGTGCCGGAGAACGCGCGGGTGCCGCTGTGCATGGTGATGCCGTTGACGATCGCAGCGGCAGCGTGCTCGCGGATACCGAAGTGCAGCACCCGGCCGTACGGGCCGCCGGACCAGGCGCTGGTCTGCCGGGACTCGGGGATGAAGGAGGGGGAGCCCTCGATGGTGGTGTTGTTGGACTCGGCCAGGTCGGCGGAACCGCCCCACAGCTCGGGAAGTACCGGGCCGATGGCGGAGAGGACCTTGCCGGAGGCGGCGCGGGTGGACATGTCCTTGCCGGAGTCGAACTCGGGCAGGTTCTTTTCCCACCCGGCGGGCAGCGTACCGGTGCTGATGCGTTCCAGCAGGGCGGCGCCGTCGGGGTTCGAAGCCTTCCAGGCCTCGAAGCGCTCGTCCCATTCGCGGTGGGCCTCGGACCCGCGGGCCACAACCTGGCGGGCGTGTTCCAGCACAGCGGCGTCGACGTCGAAGGACTTCTCCGGGTCGAAGCCCAGTGCTTCCTTCAGCGCGGCGACTTCGTCCTTGCCCAGGGCGGAGCCGTGGATCTTGCCGGTGTTCTGCTTGTTCGGCGCCGGGTATCCGATGATGGTGCGCAGCGAGATGATGGACGGCTTGGACGTCTCTGCCTTGGCGGCGAGCAGTGCGTTGTACAGTTCGGCAACGTCTTCGACGTATTCGCCGGTCTTGGTCCAGTCCACGCGCTGGGTGTGCCAGCCGTAGGCTTCGTAGCGTTTCAGGACATCTTCGGTGAAGGAGATGTCGGTGTCGTCCTCGATGGAGATGTGGTTCTCGTCGTAGATGACGACGAGGTTGCCGAGTTCCTGGTGGCCGGCCAGCGACGATGCTTCGGACGTGACGCCCTCCTGCATGTCGCCGTCGGACGCGATGACCCAGGTGGTGTGGTCGAACGGGCTCTCACCCTGCGGTGCGTCGGCGTCGAGCAGGCCGCGGAGGCGGCGCTGGGCGAACGCGAAGCCAACGGAGGAGGCAAGGCCCTGGCCCAGCGGTCCGGTGGTGATTTCGACGCCGGCGGTGTGGCGGTACTCGGGGTGGCCGGGGGTCTTGGAGCCCCAGGTGCGCAGTGCCTCGAGGTCACCGATCTCCAGTCCGTAGCCGGAAAGGAAGAGCTGGATGTAGAGCGTCAGCGAGGTATGTCCGGGGGAGAGGATAAAACGGTCCCTGCCGGTCCACTGAGGATCCGACGGATCATGGCGCATCAGCTTCTGGAACAGCAGGTACGCTGCAGGTGCCAGGCTCATGGCGGTTCCCGGGTGTCCGTTGCCGACCTTCTCGACGGCGTCGGCGGCCAGCACGCGGGCAGTGTCCACGGCTTTCCGGTCCAGGTCTGTCCAGATCAGTTCTTGCTCTTCCATATGTGGCACGTTTACCGGGCCCCTCTCTACTACAGATGACCGGCGCGTAGAACGCCGGAGACTCCCGAACACACCGGCTCTTTTCCGGTGCATCCGGTTCCTTAACCACCACAACAGCCGAAGCCGGAGAATCCATACCGGAATGCGGCATCTTCCATCCTGCCCGGTGCTGCCCAGCGGCAATTTACCCGCCGCGGGAAAGGTCCGCTCCAACCTTATCCCGTAGGCGGGGCCAATGGGCGTATCGTTTCCCTGACCGGGACCGCCGCGGCGCGCCGAGGTTATTCCGGGTGTCGTGCCGATGGCCGTGCCGAGGTTATTCCGGCGTCCGGCCGGTTATCCGGATGCACCGGGCGGGCACGGCAGCTGAGGGCTTCGTTTTCTACAGCCGATAGAGGCTATGATGATGGTGGACTTTTCCGGCCCAGATTGGATGATGTGATCGCCCCGTGACAACGCAGCAAGCCCCCGCCGACCTTCCGGTGTTTACCGGCAAGATGACGGCAGGCCGTAAGCTCCGGGCTTATGTGGCTCTCACCAAGCCGCGCGTCATCGAACTGCTGCTGGTGACAACGCTGCCGACCATGATCTTTGCGGAGCGCGGACTGCCCGGCCTGTGGCTGGTGGTGGCAACCATGGTGGGCGGTGCCCTCGCCGCCGGCAGCGCCGGCGCCTTCAACTGCTACATCGACCGCGACATGGACAAGCTGATGAAGCGGACCAAGAACCGGCCGCTGGTTACCGGCGAGGTGTCTCCGCGCGAAGCACTGGTGTTTGCCTGGGTGCTGGGCATCGTCTCCATCGCCCTGCTCTGGTTCGGCGCCAACCCGCTCACCGGCCTGCTGGGCGTGGGTGCCATCCTGCTGTACGTCGTCTTCTACACGCTGATCCTCAAGCGCCGCACCACCCAGAACATTGTCTGGGGCGGCGCCGCCGGCTGCATGCCGGTGCTCATCGCCTGGGCCGCCGTCACGAACCGGGTGGAATGGCCGGCCTTCATCCTCTTCATGATCATCTTCCTCTGGACGCCGCCGCACTACTGGCCGCTGTCCATGAAGTACGGCGAGGACTACCGCAACGCTTCCGTGCCGATGCTGGGAGCCGTTGCCGGAGCCAAGCTCGTCTCTGTCCAGGTTGTCCTGTATGCGTACGCGACGGTTGCCTGCTCGCTGCTGCTGGTTCCCGTGGGCGGCGCCGGCTGGGTGTACACCCTGGCCGCCGTCCTGAGCGGAGTCTGGTTCCTTGCCGAGACGCACCGCCTGCACAACCGGGCGCAGCACGGCAACGTCACGGACAAGACCGCCATGAAGGTCTTCCACGGCTCAATCAGCTACCTGACGGTGCTGTTCCTGGCGCTGGCCATCGATCCGTTCGTGGGCGGCCCGCTGCTCTAGCGGCGAACAGCTCTTGAAGGACTAGCGGCACCCCTGAAGGACCGGAGGAAGCTCCGGTCCTTCAGTGTTTCCAGGGTCAGGGGCTTTGCCTGGATCTATCGTTGTGAGTTGCAACGATAAGCGGCACGGTTTTCCCGGAGTTTAGTGGCCGATGAGGAGGGCTTCTCGGGCTGCGTCGACGAGCTCGGGTGTGAGGGTTTCGAGGTTGTTGAGGCCCTGAATGCGTGCGATCTGGGTGAGGAGTCGGTCGACGAGACGGAAGTTGCCGCCGGTGATGCGGACGATGGCCGCGACCGCGGTGGCGTGAGCGATTCCGTCAGCCGCTGTGTTCGCTGCGGTGGGGTGTTGATGGGTGAGGCACAGGGCATACATCAGTGCCCGCAGGCCGATCCCCGGAACGGACGCCAGAGCGTCCGAGGATTCACAGGCTTACAGGCACGCTACCGCGCGATATTTTGTCTGGCGGTACTGTCGATGAATGCGAGCAGAGCTGATTGACCCACGGGACCAAACCCAGCAGATCGATGCTCCCTCCTACCGGGTGTACTTCTGGACCGAAGACGGAGCCAAAGAAGAGTGGGAGCTTTCAGGCGCGGACCTTTACGAGGTGCTCGAATGGACACGTTCCACGGCCGGCGGCCGGTCGTACAGCCTTTGGGTCACTACACGGTCTCCGGGCAATGTCTGCCTTGTCCGTCTCCAGGGGATTGATTTGGACGCAGATGCTGAATCCTGGCCAGCCTGGGCCGAAACGACCTATTAGATACGGCACCGTTGAGTTCAGCTGGTTTTCCCTGGCCTGTAGCAGCCGGCCCGTGCGGAGGTAGTGCCGTTGGCGTTCGACCCATACGGCCAAGACTTTCTCTAAAGGATCGACTTGCGGGACGGCTGGGCGCACCTGCCGATGGTGCTGATCGAGGTGGTGCTCATTACCGCCGTCAGGCTATGTCAGGTGGGTATGCCATCATCTCCCGCGAATCGGTGATAACCGGGTCGATCATCCTCAATGCAGCCATCGGGTGCTGTCCCTGTTCGTCGGGGGCATCAGGCGCGGCGACCTGCGCCATAACTGCACCGGTGGACACCTACCCTGCTGGCCGAAAGTTGAAGTGTCGGGCAACCAAAGAGATGTCGCGAATAGACCGAACAGCGGGTTCATGCAGCTGCTTTTTCGCTTGCTTTCAAGTGGCATGGCACCATGAGGCATGGGGCCATTTCAACGATTTCATGCAGGCTACGTGGGGCGGACAGGTGTACCCGTCGGCGTGTTCGTCGCGGTTGATCATCTTCGTCGAACCGGGAGACTGAGCCAAGAAGAGATAGTTCTCTATGCCCTCATCGATGACTGGTTTCAGGAGAACCTTCCCAATCCTCCGTTCTACGATGATGGGAACTCCATAGGTGCAGTCACCTGGTTTCGGGAGGGCACCGAAGGGATGACGAATCGCCTGCAGCCGCTCCTGTCGATTCTTAAGTTGAAAGGCGTTGCATGGGAGCGCACGGTTTCGCATGATCCCGGCCGGGTTGTTTATGAAGATCAATGGCAGGTCGGTGTCATCCCGTCGTCACGACTTGCCATGACACCTTTACCGTATCCGGGCAGCTTGGGGCCGAGCGATTGGTTTGCGGTACGGCAAGAGATCCTTTCTAATCATCAGCCGTGAGTTTACGATCAACAATCCGCAGGACTTCTTCCGCGCCGCATCTATCCGTCGCCGGCCTGTGACCGTTACTGCTGCACTGACACCGACACAGGTAGGACACTTTCAAGCTAGCTTCGCCGCCCGCGGAAACGAGCCACATCGCCGTGGAGCCCACCTGTCTTGGTCCCAACCACCGGCACCCCCTTTATGCCGGGCGGCGCGATAACAGTCTGTACGACAACGAGTGAGCGACCGGTGCTTAGGGTTGTTGCTCCAGATCTGAAAGGCTCCGGGCACAATGACGCCCAGCCCTATGAGCATTGCGTACCACGGACCACCGTTCACCCACATATAGACAGACGGTTGCGAGGAAGACTATGGCTCCGATAACTGCCTGCGACCAGGCCCATATCCGGCCACGCTCATAGTTGGTCCGTCTTGGAATACTATTTCCCTGCATCAGTTTCTCTCCTAGCATTTGTGCTCGATTTCTGCGATATCTCCGAGTACACCTATGAATTCTGTTCAGATCGGCAGAGCCGCCCACAGAAGAAGGTCCTGCTTAGGAGTCAGGCCGCAGGGGCCCCTGGGACAGGGGTACCTCTACCTCGGTGTCATCGGTACCGCCCCGGCCTGCACCCTCTGGTTCCGCGGGATACACCTTGTACCAGCATCAACCACGGCAATCCTGGGTCTTCTCAGCCCACTCGTCGCCACCCTCGCAGGATGGACATTCCTCAGCCAAACCCCTGACCCCCGGTCAACTTATCGGGGCGACTATCATCCTCGGCACCCCCGCCCTGAGCACGCTCCGACCAGCACCGAACACGACGGCCGGCCCATATCCCGCTTCCCTCCAAACCACTCCGGGAACAGAAAACGCACGGTGAACGATCCCTCACCGGGCCGTGCACTTAGGAGGACGGATTTCGAACCTGATCAACGTCACAACGTCTGGTTAGGATTAGGGGTGACCAGCCCAGCCACCTTGTGGCCACCCTTCGGATTAGTTCTCTCCACTCCACGTTTGGTTCTGCGACCGATCCAAGATGCAGACTTGCCCGCTGCCGTGGAAGCCGCGGAGGCTGGCATACATCCCCCAGGGCAGATGCCTTTTTCCCACCCGTGGACGGAGGCACGTCCTGAAGATCTTCCCGCAAACACTGCACGACGAATTTGGCGGGCACGTGCAGAATCGACACCGCAGAAGTGGGCACTCCACTTCGGAGTCTGGAGAGGCAACGACTTTGTCGGGTGTCAGGACTTGAGCGCCGAAGGGTTTGGCACGCTCAAGACCGTGTCAACGGGCTCCTGGCTCCGCCAAGATGCTCAGGGCCAAGGCCTCGGCAAGGAGATGCGAACAGCAGTCATCCTCTACGCATTCTATTGGTTGAAGGCGACCACCGCTGTCTCCGAGGCAGCAGTCTGGAACTCCGCATCTCTAGGTGTGTCAAAATCTCTGGGTTACGAGCCCAATGGGATTTTCAGGGAATCGTGGAAACCTGCGGAAGTAACAGAGGTTCAGTACCTGCGCCTTAGTTCGGAAAGGTTTATACGGCCCGCCTGGAACCTCGACGTCAGAGGACACATACGTTCCGCAGACTATCTTGGGATTCTTCTTAGCGACGGCTAGGTTCGGCCGCTGGGATTTTTTGAGAAACCACCCACACTCACAAGGCGATCCAAGTGCCCATAAGCCGGTCGGTAAGTTGGACGTTGAGCCACCCACTTACGGGCGCTCAGGGGACAATGCCGTCCTCTACAGTCTGATCGTGAATCGTCATGTCACTGGGGGACCGGCTCCGCCTACGAATTAGCTACCGTACGATTTCAAGAAGGACCATTAGACAGCCTCTTCAGGTGGCCAGGGTTGAGACTGGTGCTGTGTTTGTAGTAGCTGTAATCGGCTCATCATTCTGAAGGCGTCGGGTCGGTTCTGCGTAGTGGCCCGGAACTCCTCGAGAGTAAGGGGGGACCGTATGGTTGTTCGCACATCGGCGTCGCAGAGAACGTCGATGACGTTGATAAGCCTCTGTTGCGCCTCCGGGTCAGTGTCGGCAAATGAGGGCAGATCCAATAGCACCCAGTGATTGAACTGCTGCGCCCAGCGCAGATACTCCACGGACGAAGTCTGTGCCCCGCATAACTGCTCGAAGGTGATCCACAGTTCGGTGCCACGATGTGCGACCACAGGGAATCGCCTGCTGCCCACTATCAACTCAACAGTGTCGGATGCTTGAGGGTCCTGCGGGGTGCGGCAGTCCTGCTGAACGCTGGGGTCCGGGCTGATCCATCGCCCACTCCTGAATCCAGTGACCGATGATTGCGGCCTGGCTCTATAGTCTTCCGTTCCCTGGAGCTTGATGATGTCCATGTTGGTCTGGATCAATTCGATGCCTGGTTCGAACAGGTGATGCCAGATCGGATTGGGCAGCAAGGACGCGGGGGCGTAGTTAGAGCTTGCAAGGAGGACGACGTTCGTGGCGAAGAGTTGTCTCAGGAGCCGTGTTAAAAGCGCGGCGTCTCCAGAGTCATGGACATGAAACTCGTCAAAGTACAGGAGTTTCACACCGTCGGTGAGCTCACGGGCAGCACTCTCGACGGCGCTGGTTTCTCCTTGGTGTTCATGGATGCGGCGATGAAGTTGATCAAAGAATCCGTGGAAGTGGACTCGCCGTTTCGACTGGATTGGGAGCGCACGGAAGTAGGCGTCGAGCAGCCAGGATTTACCGCAGCCGGCATCACCCCACACATAGAGACCCCGGAGCTGGGCCCGTCTCCACCGGGACGCGAGCAGATCCCCACTGAGTCCGAGAAGCCTGTCCCGAACGAGGACTTGCGCATTGTCTAACCGAAAACCAGCGCTGGCAGCAGACTCCTCGATAGCTGCTGCCCAGTCAGTTCTTATGCTTTTGCTCCTCGCCACAGGGTTGATTATGCCCTTCAGCCACCTGAAACGTGGCCGGGGTGATTGGTCCCGGGATCTGCACACAGATGCAGCCACCGCTGCGGGGCTCGGGGACAAAATGACCTCCGCCGCCTGCGCCTGGAGCTGGACACAGGCCCGGATCAGACCATTGGGCCCGCCCGTCCGGGTGCGGCCGCAGCTCCTCGCCCCGCGTCCGGCAGGACGCCATGCCATCGACCTCCTGTCCGGATCGGCCCGCGCCACACCTAAGCACTCCTGTATTGCGCCCTGTTCATCAACGACGCGGCCGGCGGGAAAGCGGGCCGTTCACTTTGGCCGGCAGATAAAGAGCCGGGGGGGGTGCCTCTATGGTTTTCGTCAAGCAGCTGAGGGCAGGTTTCTGGGCGCCGGGTCTGCGTATAGAGTTCCGTCGCGGAGCATGGCGAAGAGGACATCAGAACGACGCCGAGCCAGGGCAATAATCGCTTGGTTATGGCGTTTGCCTTCAGCGCGTTTGCGGTCGTAGTACGCCCTCGATGGTGGATGATGCAGCGCGGCAAAGGCCGAGAGGAACAGTGCGCGCTTGAGTTTCTTATTGCCCCGCCGGCTCGGATGCTCACCCCGGATGGAAGTCCCAGACCGGCGGGTGACCGGTGCGATCCCGGCGTAGGAGGCCAGATGGGCCGCGGAGGCGAAGTGCTTGCCGGTGACTTCGGTGAGGATTCGTGCGCAGGTCCTGACGCCGATGCCGGGCATCGAGGTCAGGACCTCGTAAAGAGGGTGGGCCTCCACGAGTGCTTCGACCTGGGAAGCGATTT
>NZ_JBBPFS010000011.1:0-60650 GCF_038069765.1 Arthrobacter sp. G119Y2
CGGGAGTCTCACTTGCAGATACACTTCGCAGTGTCTGTCAGGCGCTCACCGGGGCAACTCACTCAACTTTACACATCCTCGGCGGTCGGCGCAAACCCCCGGAGTGTGACCTCCTGCACGCTGCACCGGCCTCCCGGCGGCCCTTCCGCGGATCCCCTTTCGAAGGATGCTCCCGGAACGGAGAAAGCCGGCTCCCCGCCCCCAGGTTCCGAAGATTCCGGAACCGGTGGAGGGGAAACCAGCCTTCAAACGGGCCGTTAAAACTATACGGCGGAGACTTCCACGGTTGCAAGAGTCCGCTTCCCGCGGCGCAGCAGCAGGTACCGGCCGTGCAGCAGCTCGCCGCCGCCGATCACTGCCTCAGCATCCGTGACCTTGCGGTTGTTAACGTAGGCGCCGCCTTCGGCAACGGTCCGCCGCGCAGCGGAGTTGCTCGCCGAAAGCCCGGAAGCCACCAGCAGGTCAACGATGCCCAGGCTGCTGCCGTCCACAACCACCCGCGGGAGCTCGGCGGTGGCCGCAGTCAGGGTGTCTTCATCCAGGCCGTCGAGTTCGCCCTGGCCGAAGAGTGCCGCGGAAGCCGCGATCACCTTGTCTGTTGCCTCTGATCCATGGATCAGCGAAGTGACGTCGTACGCGAGCCGGCGCTGGGCCGCCCGCTTGTGCGGCTCCTCCGCTACGGAGCGTGCCAGCTCTTCGATTTCCGCCTTCGTCAGGAAGGTGAAGACCTTGAGCCGGTCCACGACGTCGGCATCGGGGGTGTTCAGCCAGAACTGGTACATCGCGTACGGGCTGGTCATGCTGCCGTCCAGCCAGATGGCGTTGCCCTCGCTCTTGCCGAACTTGGTGCCGTCGGAATTGGTGATCAGCGGCGTGCCCATGGCGTGGACGCTCTTGCCCTCCACCTTGCGCACCAGTTCGGTGCCGGCCGTGAGGTTACCCCACTGGTCGGAGCCGCCGGTTTCCAGCACGCAGTTGTAGTTGCGGAACAGCTCGAGGTAGTCCATGCCCTGGAGCACCTGGTAGCTGAACTCGGCGTAGGAAATGCCTTCGTCGGAGTTCAGCCGGGAGGAGACAATCTCCTTCTTGATCATGGTGCCCACCCGGAAGTGCTTGCCCACGTCCCGCAGGAAGTCCAGGACGCTCATGGGTGCAGTCCAGTCAAGGTTGTTGACCATCTGCGCGGCGTTGTCCCCCTCGAAGCTGAGGAAGCGCTGCACCTGTCCCTGCAGGTAACCGACCCATTCCGAGACGGTTTCCTTGGTGTTCATGGTGCGTTCCGCCGTCGGGCGCGGGTCCCCCACCAGGCCGGTGGAGCCTCCCACCAGGGCCAGCGGGCGGTGCCCGGCCAGCTGCAGCCGGCGCATGGTCAGCAGCTGCACCAGGTTGCCCAGGTGCAGGCTCGGCGCCGTCGGATCGAAGCCGCAATAGTAGGTGATCGAATCCCCGGCGAGCAGTTTCTCCAGTTCGGCCTCGTCAGTGGATACGTGGACCAATCCACGCCACTTCAGTTCCTGCCAAATGTTGTCGAAAGTCGGATCGTTCTTCTGGGCGCGCAGGCCCGCTGGGGTTTCAGTAGTCACGGTTTCCAAAATATCAGGCTTCTTCGTCAACAATGCCAGCGGGGATCGGGCCGGCGGCAATAAGACGCAGCCGCTGCGTCGGGCGGGTCATCGCCACGTACAGGTCCCCGACCTTCCCGGCCGCAGCGGTCAGCAGCTCTTCAGGTTCCAGAATGACGACGCCGTCGAACTCCAGGCCCTTGGCCTCCCGAGGTGACGTCACCACTATGTCCTGTTCCATCCCGCCGGCACCGGTGCCCAGCCGCCGGCCGTACTCGGCCCCAACTGCGCGGCGCACGGCGTCGAGGTGGTGTTCCTCGGCAATGATGGCCAGCAGGCCGCCTTCCAGCGCTTCCAAATCCTCGGGCAGGACCTCCATGAGGCGTGTTACCAGCCCGCCCTCCGGCACCTGGTCAATGAACGGCGCCCAGCGGCCTTCGCGGACTGCCTTGGGTGCGGAGACCACCAGCCCGGCAGCGTTGGCCATCCGTACTGCCGCCTCGGCGATCTGCGCCGGGGTGCGGTAGTTCACGGTCAGCTCTTCCAGCGTCCAGCGCTCCCCCACGAACGGCGTCAGCGCCTGCTGCCAGGAAGTGGCGCCGGCGGCGGAACTGGTCTGGGCGATGTCCCCGACGACGGTGAAGGACTTCAGCGGGCAGCGGCGCATCAGCAGGCGCCACTGCATCGCCGAAAGTTCCTGCGCCTCGTCCACCACGATGTGCCCGAACGCCCAGGTGCGGTCGACGGCGGCGCGGTCGGCTGCGGTCAGGCGCGCCTCCCCCACCGTGTTGTGGTCCGCGAGGTCCTCGGCGGACAGGATGCCGTGGGCGCCGGAGTCCTCGAGGAACCCTTCGGTGTTCTCGATGGCGCGCTCGGCGTTGGCCAGGTCCCGCTTGCGCTGTTCCTCGCGCAGGGCATGGTCGCGTCCGGCGGAGGCGTCAAGCTCCCCCAGCAGCTCGGCGGCCTCGTCCAGCAGCGGGATGTCCGATTCGGTCCACGGCGCGTCGGGGCTGCGGCGCAGCAGGCGAAGCTCCTCCGGGCTCAGTCCGGGAGCAGCGGCCTCGAGGTGGCCGGGCTTGCTGAAGAGTTCGGAGAGCAGTTTCTCCGGGGTCATCGGCATCCAGCACAGGTTCAGGGCCACGCGCACATCGCGGGAGCTGCGTACGTCTTCGGCCAGGTAGGCGCGGTCGGTGCTGTTGCCGGCGCCGGCTGATTCCTCCAGCTGCTCGGTCAGCTGCTCGGTGAGCTCGCGCAGCAGGATCTTGACGAACGTGACGCGCGCCTCGTTGTGCGGCTTACCGGTGGCGCGGGCCTTGTCGCGCGCCCGCTGCACCATTTTGGGCGTCAGCGTGAGGATGGTTCCCTCGACGTTCAGCCGCCGCGGTTCGAGCACCAGGCGCTGGCGGTTGGCGACGGCGTTGGCGACCACCTGCGCCATGCCGATCCGGCCCTTGATCTCGGCGACGTGGGCGTTCTCTTCCGGCACGGCACTGATGCCCGGCATCAGCTGGCCGAGGCTGGACATGACGACGCCGGTCTCGCCCAGGGAGGGCAGCACGCGTTCGATGTAACGGATAAAGGCGTTGGAGGGGCCCACCAGCAGGACGCCGGCCGACTTCAGCCGTTCGCGGTGGGTGTACAGCAGGTAGGCGGCACGGTGGAGCGCGACGGCGGTCTTGCCCGTGCCCGGGCCGCCCTGGACCACCAGGGTGCCGGCCAGCGGTGCACGGATAATGCGGTCCTGCTCGGCCTGGATGGTGCCGACGATGTCCGACATCTGCCCGGTGCGCTTGGAGTTCAGGGCCGCCAGCAGCGCGCCTTCGCCCTGCAGCGCCTCCTCCTCTTCGAGCATGGTGTAGTCCAGCACATCGTCTTCGATGGCCTGCACGTTCCGGCCCTTGAGGATCAGGTGGCGGCGGCGGCGCACGCCCTGGCGCTCAAATGCGGTGGCCTGGTAGAAGGTGCCCGCTTCGGGCGCCCGCCAGTCGACCATCAGCCGCTGAAGGTCCTCCGTGGAGAGGCCGATGCGGCCGATGTAGCGTTCCTCCCCGTCGTCGAGGTCCAGCCGGCCGAAAACGAGCCGGTCATCCACCGCATTCAGCTGTGCCAGGCGGTCCTCGTACATGGTGGCAAAGGCGTCGCGCTCGGAGCGGTTCTGGTGTGAACCGGCCGAGTGGCTGCGCCGCACCTGGGCCAGCTGTTCGCGCTTTTCCTCGCGGAGTTCATCGAGTCGCTGGTACAAACCGGCGACATAGTGTCGCTCATGTTCCAGCTCGTGGTGGGCAGAAGACGTTTCAGGCATGTTCGCGTTCCCTCTCGCAAAGGCAGACCGTCAAGTTTAGCGTGCATTTGGACTTTTTCCACGCATTGAGCTAGCCGGGTGAAACCGACCCTTGCCGGGATGGTCATGATGCACCGTAAGTGCGCGACAGCCGGGCGCCCTGCGGGGGCGCCCGGCCATGTACTGGAGTGTGTTTAGTAAGTGGTCAGGGCATGGACGGAGTAGCCGTCCAGTGCCCGGCGGCCGCCGAGGTCGCGCAGTTCGAGCACGACGCCGAAACCGGCAACAATTCCGCCGGCCTTCTCGATGAGGCGGGCCGTGGCGCCGAGCGTTCCGCCGGTGGCGAGAACGTCGTCGAGAATGAGGATCCGCGAGCCGGCGGGGAAATCATCCTGGTGAACCTCGAGCGTGTTCTCGTTGTATTCCATCGAGTAGCTTTCCGAGAACACCTCGCGCGGCAGCTTGCCGGGCTTGCGGACGGTCAGGACGCCCTTGCCGGCGGCATAAGCGGCGGCTGCCGCCAGGAGGAATCCGCGGGCCTCGATGCCCGCGACGTAGTCAAAGCGTCCTTCGTACTCGGCCAGCAGGGAGTCCACGACACCCCGGAAGGCCGGTCCGTCGGCAAAAACGGGGGTCAGGTCCCGGAAGACGACGCCGGGCTTGGGGTAGTCCGGCACAACCGCTCCGAGGCGTTCGATGGTGTCGGCTATTGACTCAGTGTTCTGTGCGGCATCCGCGGGCGTTTCTTTCACCCATCCACCTTACCGGCTGCATCCGCTCCGGCCCGAGCTGTGCGGACACCTGTGGCACTTGTCTCGCCGCCCGCCGTCCCCCGGACGGCGGGCGGGGCACACACGCGACCGGCTCCGGGCCGGCCGTGGAGCCGAGCGGGGCAACCGGCTGGAGGAAAGGCTGGAGGAATAAAGGGGCCGCAGGCGCCGGTTGGCATGTTGCGTGCCCTTTGGACAGGGCACTGGAACTAACGGCACCAACAGTCAAGGATTGCAACACATATGGCTAACCTGCACGAAGTGCTTCAGAACAAGATTGGATTCGGCACGGCCCCGCTGGGAAACATGTTCCGCGACATTCCCCAGGAGGAAGCGCTGGCAACGGTGGAAGCCGCCTGGAACGCAGGCATCCGCTACTTCGACACCGCGCCCTTCTACGGAGCCGGCCTGGCGGAATCACGCTTGGGCGAGGTCCTCTCGCAGTACAACCGCGATGAGTATGCGCTGAGCACCAAAGTAGGGCGGCTGATTCTGGATGAAGAGGAGGAGAAAGGCTCCGGCCTCTTCAACCATGGGCGTTCGAACAAGATCGCCACGGATTACACCGCGGATGCGACCCTGCGGTCCATCGAGCAGAGCCTAAACAGGCTGAAGACGGACCGGCTGGACTTTGTGTTCATCCATGACACGTCCCGGGATTTCCTCGGGGATGAATGGGTCAGCAAGTTCGACGAGGCAAGGACCGGCGCGTTCCGGGTCCTCGCCCGGCTGCAGGACGAGGGCGTCATCAACGGGTGGGGCCTCGGCGTCAACACCACCGAGCCCATCGAGCTGGCGATGGACATGGACGAGGCTGCTCCGACCATGAGCCTCTCCGCCACGCAGTACACGCTGCTGCAGCACGAGCGTGCCCTGCAGCGCATGATGCCCGCTGCGCTGGAGAAGGGCGTGGGCATCGTGGTCGGCGGACCGTTCAACTCCGGCGCACTGCTGGGCGGCGATTACTTCGACTACGCCGAAATCCCCCCGCAGGTCAAGGCACGGATCGCTGAACTGACCTCCATCGCCTCCCGGCACGGGGTGAGCCTCAAGGCCGCTGCCCTGCAGTTCTCCACCGCCCACCCAGCTGTGGCTGCGGTCATCCCGGGCTCCAGCCGGCCCGAACGCGTCGTGGAGGATATTGCCGCCATGAAGGCTGAAATCCCGGGTGCCTTCTGGGACGAGCTGCTGGAAAACAAGCTCATTTCAGCACAGGCTCCGCTTCCGCGCTCCTGACAGCTTGCTTCACGGGCGGCGTTCGGGATGGCACTCATCCCGAACGCCGTTGTGCGTTCAGGGCCGGAGGGCCGTCGCTCCTGCGGCCGTCCGGCGCCGCGGCTGTGCGGGGCGGTACTTGGAAACGGTGGGATCCCCGGTGAGCCAGAACCGCCAGGGATATTCGATACTGCCGCCCGGCCCGCTCACGCCCACTCTGGGGCCGGTGGAGACCAGCTGCTCCGGCACCGGGGCGGCAGGCAGCTCCAGCCGCAGCGGGGCGGCGAACACGTCGGCGCCGTCCAGGGCACGATTGATGCCCAGCGCCTGTGCCAGCCGGGCCGGGCCGCGGGCCAGGTCCAGGTCGGTGCGCGGGTTGCCGCGGCGCTCCCTGGCGGTTTCGCGGCCGTTGATGATTTCCCCCGCCCGCAGCAGGAGCCCGGTGGCGTGCCCGTCCTCGCCGCAGACCACGTTGGCGCAGTAGTGCATACCGTAGGTGAAGTACACGTACAAGTGCCCGGCCGGACCGAACATGGTGTTGTTCCGGGCGGTGCGTCCGCGGAAGGCATGTGATCCGGGGTCCACGTCTCCCATGTAGGCCTCCACTTCGGTGACGCGGACGGTTACCGGCTCCCCGCCGCCGTCGTGCGTGAGGGTGGACCCCAGCAGGAGGCGGGCCGCCTCGGTGGCCGGCACTGCAAGCCGTGATCGTTCGCCTGTCTCTTCCATGTCTTCGACCGTAGCAAGACCGGGCCCGCGCCGAGGAATTGGTGCGGGGGCGGGGTTCTGCGCACGCGCGCCTACAGCATGGAGCGGTAGAAACGCTGCAGCGCTGCAAGCCGGTGCGAGTTGGGGTGCGGAGTGTTGCCGTCGAGCCGGTCGCACACGGAATCGAGCGCGGCATGCCAGGTTGCCAGCAGTCCGGCGGCCTCGTCCGGGCTTTCCGGGACAGGTTCACGGATGACCATCCGGGTTTCTTCGCCGTGCGCAGCCATCTCCAGCTGCGCGTCACCGCCAATGCCCCGGCTCCGGCTGACGGCGTCGAGCGCGGCTTCCACGTCCTCGCCGGGAGCTCGGTACCAGCGCTCGAAGACCAACTCGGCGTCGGCTCCCGTGCCCGACACAACCCCCATGCTCGGCGACACATTGAAGTCCCTCGCGTAGGCGTCACGCAGCGCCAGCCAGTCCGCCGTGCTGTCCGGGTCCGGGTCCCGCCCTGCTGCCACGTTGGCAAACGAGTGCAAAATGCCCTGCCACCCCGCACTGCCTTCAGCGAGGAAATCAGGGCTGTCGGTCCGGGAGCGGAACTGCAGCAGGGCTCCCCCGCCGCTTTCCAGCACCTGCCATTCCAGGACTGATTCCAGCCCCAGCTCGTCTTCCCAGGTGATCTGCAGGCTGGAACGCGGTTCAAGCTGCAGGACGGTTCCGGAGTTGCTGCCGCCCTCCATGTCCAGCGTGTATTCCTTGCCCAGCTGCCAGCCGGGCGTCACCTGTCCCAGCCAGCGCGAGACTTTTACGGGGTTGGTCAGGATGTCCCAGATGTGCGCCGTCGGATAGTCGAGCTGACGGTCGAACGCGACGCAGTATCCGTCCGTGAGTTTCTCAATGCGGCCCTCGGGGACCGGTGCCGCGCTGAAGCGTGCCGACATGGGATGTCCTCCTGTCCGGGAGCAGCCGGGTTGGACTTGTTCCAGCGTAGCGTCCGGCGCGAACGGTCCGTAAGGCTTCCGGGCCGTTGCGCCGCAGAGGCGGTCCTCTCGCTACTTTGCCGGCAGCGCCGAGGGCCAGGGAAGGAGCGTCGGAAGTTCCACGCCGTCGGCGGCGGCTTCCGCGCGGAGGCTGCCGAGGCTGGGAGTACGTCCGGCCAGCCAGGCAGCGATGTCCGTTGCCATGCCGTTCACCGAAATAGTTGTGGAGGCCGGCTCTCCCGGGGCGGAACTGCCCAGGACCCTCGGAGGCAGCGCGAGAGGCTGCAGCCTCAGCCGGACTCCCGCCGGCACGCGGGCAGCAAGGAACCCGAACAGGTGCTCGCAGAACTGCGGCGACCATGTGTCGGCGTCGACCCCGACGTCCAGGTCGGTCAGGTGAATCACCAGCTCACGCCACATTGCCAGGCCGCCGTCCCGGACCACGCCGCTGCGGTAGGAAATGGGGGCGTTCCAGTCCGCTGGCTGCAGCCCGCGGAAGGCCGCGAGCACACGTTCCAGCGAGTCGTTCAGTTCCCGGCGGTGCCTGTCGGCACTGCGGACCGCGCCTTCTTCTATGGCCCGGTTCCGGCCATCGGCACCGCCGTCGTAGAGCTCTACCGTTTCTCCGCCGGCAGCGTACTCCAGCTGGCGGGCCATGCCGTCGGCGACGCCGGCCACGTGGGCCAGCACATGGCCGCGCGTCCAGTCCGGGAGCCGGGAGGGAGCACGGACGTCGTCGTCCGAAAGGTTTTTTATGTGCTCCTGCAGGGCTGCCGCGGCCGCTTCCATGCCGGCCATGAGCTGCGGCGGCGAGGGGCGGGGTGCCGGCTTCGGGGCGGAAGAGGCGGGGGAAGAACCGGGGCGGGAAGAATCGGGGAGACCAGTCATGGACCCACACTAGGCGGAAGTCCCCGGGAAACAGGGCAGCGTGCAACCCGCGGTTGACCGGTGTCGGTGGCTGCCGCCGCGGCTACAGCTCGTAGCGGTGCCGGATGTGCCGGCGGCCGGGGTCTGCCTGCCAGAATTCGATCTCCCGAGGCTGAACGGCATAGAGCTGCCAATCGGGGTTTGCGCTGCCGTCGGCGGACGGACGCTCCGCCCAGTCCCGCGCCGAGGCAGCCTCGGACAGCTGCACGACGGCGCCGCTGACCCGGATCTGGCGCCCCATTTCCGACCAGTAGAAATTCATGGCGGCCCGCGGGTTCTCCGACAGTTCCAGGCCTTTGCGGGAGGCGCGGGAGGTGGCGAAGTGCCAGCCGTCGCCGTCGAGCCCTTTCAGGATGAGCATCCTCGAGGAGATGTTTCCGCCCGCATCTGCCGTCGCCAGGGAGAAGGCGTGCGGCTGCCGGACTCCGAGGTCGAGGGCTTGGTCCAACCAGGAACGGAACAGCTCGGCCGGATCGGACGGTGCCGAGGCCGGGTCGAAGGCGGGCAGGTCGTTCGGGAAGTCGGGCAGGGCGCGCAGCATCTGCCGGAAGGAGTCGCTCATGGGCCAAGGGTAGCGGCGGGACATGAAAAGGCAGGCCTGAAACCTCCGCAACCACACCCAAATGACCGCTCGTGGAAATTCCGGCGGCGGAACGGGTGGACCACGTCCGAACACGGCACTGCCCCTGCGGAAATCTCCGCAGGGGCAGTGCCGGCACCGGTTGGGGGATACTGCCCAGCCGACGCCGCCGGCGACAGCCAGGCTGAGCCCCGGGCCGTACCCCCGCGCAGCTGGGCTAGGCCGTGTAGCTGCGGGCCGTCTGCAGCTCGTTTTTCAGCGCGGCAAGCTGCTGCTCCACGGCGGACCGGGCGGTGCCGCCCTGCGCGCTGCGGCTGGCCAGCGAACCTTCGGTGCTCAGCACCGTCCGGACCTCCGGGGTGAGGTGCTCGGAAATGCCGGCGTAGTCCTCATCCGTCAGGTCCCACAGCTCGACGCCGCGGCCCTCGGCCAGCTTTACTGCCGAACCCGAAAGCTCATGCGCCTCGCGGAACGGAACCCCCTGGCGGACCAGCCACTCGGCAATATCCGTGGCGAGGGCGAAACCCTGCGGTGCCAGGGACTGCATGCGTTCAGTGTTGAACGTCAGCGTGGCGATCATTCCGGAGACCGCCGGAAGCAGGACTTCCAGGGTGTCTGCGGCGTCGAACACCGGCTCCTTGTCTTCCTGCAGGTCCCGGTTGTACGCCAGCGGCAGTCCCTTGAGCGTGGCCAGCAGTCCGGTCAGGTCACCGATCAGGCGGCCTGCCTTGCCGCGGGCCAGCTCGGCCACATCGGGGTTTTTCTTCTGCGGCATGATGGAGGACCCGGTGGAGAAGGCATCATCCAGGGTCACAAAGGAGAACTCCTTGGTGGCCCAGATGATGATTTCCTCGCTGATCCGGGACAGGTCAACGCCGATCATGGCCGCCACCCAGGAGAACTCCGCATAGACATCGCGCGAGGCGGTGCCGTCAATGGAGTTCCAGACGGCGGACTCAAACCCGAGTTCGGCGGCAACGGCGTTGGGATCCAGGCCCAGCGAGGAACCGGCCAAGGCACCGGAACCGTACGGGGACACCGCGGCCCGCTTGTCCCAGTCCATGAGCCGCTGCACATCTCGCAGCAGCGCCCAGGCATGGGCCAGCAGATGGTGGCTGAGCAGCACCGGCTGGGCGTGCTGCAGGTGGGTGCGGCCGGGCATGGCCACCCCCAGATGCTTTTCGGACTGCTCCACCAGGGCATCAACCGTCGCCAGGACACCGGCGGCAATGATGCGGGCGTGGTCGCGCAGGTACATGCGTCCCAGCGTGGCGATCTGGTCATTGCGGGACCGGCCGGCGCGCAGCTTGCCGCCCAGCGCCGGACCGGCACGCTCAATCAGGCCGCGTTCCAGGGAACCGTGGACATCCTCATCGGACTCCGCCGGGGCGTAGGCACCCGAGCGGACATCGGCGTCGAGCTCGTCCAGGGCTGCGAGCATGCCGTCCAGCTCTGCGTCATCCAGCAGACCGGCGGTGTGGAGCACGCGGGCGTGCGCCCGGGAACCGGCAATGTCATAGCCGGCAAGCCGCCAGTCGAAGTGGGTGGACTTGCTCAGCGCCGCGAGGGCGTCGGCGGGACCGCCTGCAAAGCGGCCGCCCCACAGGGCACCCTGGACGGTGGAACCCGCAGCTGCGGTTCCGGCCGGTTCAACCGGCGGCTTGCCGTTAGCCATTCCTACTTACCTTCCGCCGCACGCTGGTCGCGGCCGGAGGCCACCTTGGAGGACATCCCGAACAGCTCGATGAAGCCGCGGGCCATGGACTGGTCGAAGCTGTCGCCGGTGTCGTAGGTGGCGAGGTTGAAGTCGTACAGCGAGGTGTCGGACCGGCGTCCGGTCACTACGGCACGGCCGCTTTCCAGCGTCATGCGGATGTCGCCGGAGACGTACTTCTGGGTGTCCTCGATGAAGGCGTCCAGGGACTTCTTCAGCGGGGAGAACCACTGGCCGTCGTAGACCAGTTCGGTCCAGCGCTGGCCAACAGTCTTCTTGAAGCGGGCCTGCTCGCGCTCCACGGTCACGTTTTCGAGCTCGCGGTGGGCAGCCATCAGCGCCATGGCACCGGGGGCTTCGTAGATTTCGCGGCTCTTGATGCCCACGAGGCGGTCTTCGACGATGTCGATGCGGCCAATGCCCTGGGCACCGGCGCGCAGGTTCATCTGCTCGATGGCCTGCAGCGGGGTGACGGGCTTGCCGTCGATCGCTACCGGAATGCCTTCCTTGAAGGTGATGACCACTTCGTCGGCGGCAAGGCCGGCGGCGGGATCGGAGGTGTACTCGTACACATCCGGGGTGGGGCCGTTCCAGATGTCTTCCAGGAAACCGGTCTCCACGGCGCGTCCCCAGACGTTGGCGTCGATGGAGAACGGGTTCTTCTTGGTGGTGACGATCGGCAGGTTCTTTTCCTCAGCGAAGGCGATGGCCTTGTCGCGGGTCAGGGCCAGGTCGCGGACCGGTGCGATGCACTTCAGGTCCGGGCCCAGGGTCTGGATGCCGACCTCGAAGCGGACCTGGTCGTTGCCCTTGCCGGTGCAGCCGTGGGACACGGTGGTGGCCCCGAACTGGCGGGCGGCTGCGACGAGGTGCTTGACGATCACCGGGCGGGACAGCGCCGAAACCAGCGGGTAGGAATCCATGTACAGGCCGTTGGCCTTCAGCGCCGGCATGCAGTACTCGGAGGCGAATTCGTCCCGGGCATCGGCAACATAGGCCTCGACGGCGCCGCAGGAGAGGGCGCGCTGGCGGATGGTTTCCAGGGACTCGCCGCCCTGTCCGACGTCGACCGCCACGGCGATAACTTCGGCACCTGTTGCCTCGGCGATCCAGCCGATGGCCACCGATGTATCAAGGCCACCGGAGTAGGCCAGAACAATGCGTTCGCTCACGAAATACGCTCCTCTTGCTTGGTGCAGCCTCTGCAGGCTGCTTGTTGATGAAGGTAGGTGGAAAGTTTTGTGGGGACAGCTACAGGATGCGGCTGTCCGGAGCCTGGCCGTTGGCCGTGGCTTCATCCGCTATGCGCAGGAAGCGGGCCGCGACGTCGGCGCCGCCGTCGGGCTCCCGGGTGACCATCACCACCGTGTCGTCACCGGCGATGGTGCCCAGAATGGACGGCATCACCGAGTGGTCGATGGCCAGGGCCAGGAAGTTCGCGGCGCCGGGCGGGGTGCGCAGCACCACGATGTTGCCGGAGGCCTCCGCGGTGACCAGCAGTTCGCCGCAGAGCCGGGCCAGCCGGGCGTCGAGGACTTCCTGGGTCACCCCGGACTTCGGTGCGCGTTCGCCGCCCTCGGAGGGCACCGCGTACACCAGCACCCCTTCCTTGCCGCGCATCCGCACCGCTCCCAGTTCCACCAGGTCCCGGGACAGCGTGGCCTGGGTGACCTGGACGCCGTCGTCGGCCAGCAGGGCGGCGAGTTCCGCCTGGGACCGGACCGAGGATCCGGTCAGCAGGGCGCGGATGCGCGCCTGGCGTGCGGTTTTGGTGGCCGGCATGCTCATGATTTGCCCTCCGGAACGCCGGTCAGGCCCGAGCGCGCCACCAGCCACACCATCAGTGCCTTCTGCGCGTGCAGCCGGTTTTCGGCCTCGTCCCAGACCACTGACTGGGGTCCGTCAATGACGTCTGCGGAAATTTCGTAGCCGCGGTAGGCCGGCAGGCAGTGCAGCACGACGGCGTCTTCCGCGGCCTGCGCCATCGCTGTGCCGTCCACCGCGTAATCGCGGAAAAGCTCGGAGCGGGCAGCCTTTTCATCTTCCTGGCCCATGGAGACCCAGGTGTCCGTGGCAACGACGTCGGCTCCGGCCAGCGCTTCAGCCGGATCGGTGGTGATCATTACCGAACCGCCGGTTTCCTCGGCACGGGTCGCGGCGGCGTCGACAATCAACGGATCGGGCAGGTAGCCGACCGGCCCGGCCACCCGGACGTGCATGCCGGCAGTGACTCCGGCCAGCAGGTAGGAGTTGGCCATGTTGTTGGCGCAGTCCCCCAGGTAGGTCAGGGTCAGGCCGGCCAGGGCGCCCTTGTGCTCGCGGATGGTCATCAGGTCCGCCAGCAGCTGGCAGGGATGATAGTCATCGGAGAGCGCGTTGATGACGGGCACGCCGGAATTCGCCGCCATTTCCTCCAGCCCGGACTGCGCGTAGGTGCGCCAGACGATGGTGGAGACCATGCGTTCGAGCACCTTGGTGGTGTCCGCGACGCTTTCCTTGTGCCCGAGCTGGGACTCCCCCGCGCCGATGATCAGCGGCACGCCGCCGAGATCGGCCACCCCGGCGGCAAAGGACACGCGGGTGCGGGTGGAGGTCTTGTCGAAAATAACCGCCACCGTCTTGCGGCCGGTCGATGCACCGGCATACGGCTGGTACTTGTAGCGGTCCTGCTTCAGCGCGTCGGCAAGGTCCAGCACTTCGGTCTGCTCGGCCTGGGTGAGGTCGGTGTCGACCAGGAAATGGCGGGTCATGATTGTCCTTCTGTCTCTGCGGCGGACCGGGCGGCGGCCAGGATCCCCGGCAGTGCGTTCACAAATGAGTCGGCCTGGCCGCGGGTGAGGATCAGCGGCGGGGCCAGGCGCAGGGTGTGCGGTCCGGTGGAGTTGATGATGAATCCGGCGTCCAGTGCGGCGGCCACGGCGGCCGGGGCCACATCCCGGTCCAGGTCGAAGCCGATCAGCAGGCCCTCCCCGCGCACCTCGGCAACGCCGGGAACGGCTGCCAGTGCGGCCCTCAGGTACGCCCCGGTGTCCCGGACCTGATCCAGCAGTCCGGCGGATTCGATGACGTGCAGGGTCGCCAGCGAAGCGGCGGTCGCCACCGGGTTTCCGCCGAACGTGGTTCCGTGCTGGCCGGCGGAGAGCAGCGACGACGCCGTCTCGCCAAAGGTGATCAGCGCGCCCACCGGGAAGCCGCCGCCCAGGCCCTTGGCCAGGGTCATGGCGTCGGGCAGCACACCCTCCGAGGCGAACCACTGTCCGGTGCGGCCGATACCGGTCTGCACTTCGTCCACGATCAGCAGCGCACCGGCGGCGGCCGTGATCTCCCGCGCTGCCTGCAGGTAGCCCGCAGGCAGCGGCCGCACCCCGGCTTCACCCTGGATCGGCTCGACAAAGACGGCGGCAACAGTGTCATCCACGGCGGCGCGCAGGGCGTCCACGTCCCCGAACGGGATGTGCTCGACTCCCCCGGGCAGCGGCTCAAACGGTTCCCGGTAGGCCTTTTTGGCGGTCAGCGCCAGCGCACCCAGGGTCCGGCCGTGGAACGCGCCGTCGAGGGCAAGGATCCGGGTGCGCCGCACGGCGCCGCCGGTTGCAGCGGAACCGGTGTTGCGGCGGGCGAGCTTGAACGCCGCTTCATTGGCTTCGGTGCCGGAGTTGGCGAAAAAGACCTTCGAGCCCTCCGGCGCCCCGGCCAGCTGCAGCAGCTTTTCCGCCAGCGCCACCTGCGTGGGGCTGGTGAAGAAATTCGACACGTGGCCCAGGGTGGCCAGCTGGCTGCTGATCACCGAGGTCAGGAAGGGATGTGCGTGGCCCAGCGCGTTGACGGCAATGCCGCCGAGCAGGTCCAGGTATTCCTTGCCGTCGGCGTCCCAGACGGTGCAGCCGCTGCCCCGGACCAGCACGCGCTGGGGAGTGCCGAAGACGCCCATCAGGGAAGATCCGTAGCGGCGCAGCCAGTCCTGCGAGGTGCCCGTCAGTTCCGCCAGGGCGGCGTCGGCTTCGATGTGTTTGCTTGTGGCGCTGCTCACTGCTTCTCCTCCGGAATAACCTGGGTGCCGATGCCGGCAGTGGTGAAGACTTCCAGCAGCATGGAGTGGGCCATCCGGCCGTCCACGACGGCGGCGCGGTCCACTCCGCCGTCGACCGCGGCCAGGCAGGCCCGCATTTTGGGGATCATGCCCGCTTCCAGGGACGGCAGCATGCCCCGCAGCTCACCGGCGGTGAGCGAGGAAATCAGCGACGACTTGTCCGACCAGTCCGCGTACAGGCCTTCGACGTCGGTGAGCACCACCAGCCGCGAGGCGCCCAGGGCGACGGCCAGGGCTGCCGCCGCGGTGTCGGCGTTGACGTTCAGCACCTGGCCGGTGGGCGCGCCGTCGTCGTTTACTTCAGGAGCCACTGTGGAGATGACGGGAATCCGCCCGGCTTCCAGCAGGTCCACGATGGCGCCGGGGTTCACGCCGGTGACTTCACCGACCAGTCCGAGGTCAACCTCCTCGCCGTCCACCACCGCGCCGATGCGTTCGGCCCGCAGGAGCGCGCCGTCTTCACCGGAGAGCCCGACGGCGTAGGGGCCGTGGGCGTTGATCATCCCGACCAGCTCGCGGCCCACCTGCCCGGTGAGGACCATGCGCACGGCGTCCATCGCTTCGGGGGTGGTGACGCGCAGTCCGCCCCTGAATTCGGACTTGATGCCCAGGCGTTCGAGCAGGGCGCTGATCTGCGGGCCGCCGCCGTGCACGACGACGGGGTGGACGCCCACGTGGTGCAGGAAGACGATGTCCTCGGCAAAGGCCTGCCGCAGCTCATCGTTGACCATGGCGTTGCCGCCGTATTTGATGACCATGATGGAACCGGCGAACCGCTGGATCCAGGGCAGCGCCTCAATGAGGGTGGCGGCCTTGTCCTGGGCGGCCAGCTGTTCTTTGGCTTCTGTGGGTGTGCTCATGATGTCCCCGATCAGCTGCTGTAGGCCGAGTTTTCGTGGACGTAGTCCGTGGTCAGGTCATTGGTCCAGATGGTGGCGCTTTCCGTGCCCGCGTTCAGGTCGATTTCCACCGTAACCCGGCGGCCGGTCAGGTCCACCAGGTCCCGGGAATCACCGATGCCCCCGTCGCGGCAGACCTGCACGCCGTTGATGGTGACGTTGATCCGGTCCGGCTCGAAGGCGGCATCCGTGGTGCCCACGGCCGAGAGCACCCGGCCCCAGTTGGGGTCGTTGCCGAAGATGGCGGTCTTGAACAGGTTGGAACGGGAGACGGCGCGGGAGGCGGTTTCGGCGTCGGCGACGGTGGCGGCGTTCACAGTGGTGACGGCGATGTCGTGGCTGGCGCCCTCGGCGTCGGTGATCAGCTGCTGGGCCAGGGAATGGCAGACCTCGGTGAGGCCGGCGGTGAACTCCCCGGCCTCCGGAACGGTTTCGGAGGCGCCGGACGCCATCAGAACCACGGTGTCATTGGTGGACATGCAGCCGTCCGAGTCCGTGCGGTCGAAGGTGACGGCGGTGGCGGCGCGCAGGGCGGCATCCAACTCGGCGGCCGGCAGCAGCGCATCGGTGGTCAGCACCACAAGCATGGTGGCCAGGCCCGGAGCCAGCATGCCGGCGCCCTTGGCCATGCCGCCGATGCTGTAGCCGCTGCCGGTGAAGACGGCCTGCTTGGAGACGGTGTCGGTGGTCATGATGGCTTCGGCCGCGGAGGCGCCGCCGTCGGCGGCCAGGGCCTTGGCTGCTGCCTCCACCCCGGGGAGGATCTTGTCCATCGGCAGCTGCTCGCCGATCAGGCCGGTGGAGCAGACCACAACGTCGGACGCCGACAGGCCCAGGACTTCGGCGGTTTTTTCGGCGGTGGCGTGGGTGTTCTGGAAGCCCTGCGGGCCGGTGCAGGCGTTCGCGCCGCCGGAGTTGAGGATGACGGCGTCGGCGCGTCCGTCCGAGATGACCTGGCGGGACCAGTGCACGGGTGCGGCGGCTACCCGGTTGCGGGTGAAGACCGCTGCCGCGGCCTTCGACGGGCCGTCGTTGACCACCAGCGCCATGTCGCGTCCGCCGGAGAGCTTCAGGCCGGCGGTGATGCCGGCGGCGCGGAATCCTGCCGGAGCGGTGATCCCGGTGCCGGCACCCGTGCCGTTGGCTTCGGAGGTGCTTCCGGGTGCCGTGCTGTTGTCGGTGGTGCTCATTACGGGGCAACTCCCTGCGTTGTCAGTCCGGCGGTTTCTTCCAGGCCGAGGGCAATGTTCATGGACTGCACCGCGCCGCCGGCGGTGCCTTTGTTCAGGTTGTCGATCACGCAGGTGACGATCACGCGGTTGGCGCGGGCGTCATACGCCAGCTGCAGCGCTGCATAGTTGGACCCCACCACCATCTTGGTGGCCGGCCACTGGCCTTCGGGAAGCAGCCGGACAAAGTGCTCGCCGCCGTATGCCTCTTCCCATGCGGACCGCAGCTGTCCGGCGCTGACGCCGGGGCGGACCTTGGCCGTGGCGGTGGTGAGGATGCCGCGGGACATGGGCGCCAGGGTGGGCGTAAAGGACACGGCAACGCTCTCGCCGGCTGCGGCTGAGAGGCCCTGTTCAATTTCGGGGGTGTGGCGGTGTCCGCCGCCCACGCCGTAGGGGCTCATTCCGCCCATCACTTCGGACCCGAGCAGGTGCGGCTTGGCTGCCTTGCCCGCACCCGAGGTGCCCGAGGCAGCGACGATGACGACGTCGTCGGGCTCCAGCAGCCCGGCCGAGAAGCCCGGCGTCAGCGCCAGCAGCGAGGACGTGGGATAGCAGCCCGGAACGGCAATGCGGGTAGCGCCCTTGAGGCGGTCGCGGTGGCCGGGCAGCTCGGGCAGCCCGTACGGCCAGGAACCGGCATGCGGCGAGCCGTAGAACTTCTCCCAGGCCAGCGGATCTTCGAGCCGGTGGTCGGCACCGGCGTCAATCACGAGCACGGACGGATCAAGCTGCGCGGCGATGGCGGCGCTGGCGCCGTGCGGCAGGGCGAGGAAAACGACGTCGTGCCCGGCCAGGTTTTCCACCGTGGTGTCAGCGAGGACCCGGTCGGCGAGCGCATGCAGATGGGGCTGCAGCTCGCCCAGCCGGGAACCGGCGTTGCTGTGGGCTGTGATGGCGCCGATAGTGACGGAGGGATGTCCGGCCAGCAGGCGCAGCACTTCACCTCCGGCGTATCCGGAGGCTCCTGAGACAGCAACTGAAATGGTCATGGCTTCACCCTACAGTAGATTTATGCATACACCTTCATAATTATGCATAGATGACGCGGCTGCTGATTTCGCCGCCTGCGGCAACTGGTGGGGAAGCTCCGGTGCGCCGGCACGGACGGTGCCCTACGATGGCAGCGACACCGATGCCTGCAACAGAAGAGACAATCCATGCATAAAGCTATTGTGGTCCCCGCCCCCGGCGGGCCGGAAATCCTGCGCTACGAAGACGTCGACCTGCCCGAGCCCGGGCCCAAGGAACTGCTGGTCCGGGTTGCGGCGGCGGGCGTGAACTTCATCGACACCTACAAGCGCAGCGGTGTCTACCCCATGGATTATCCCTTCATTCCCGGCGCCGAAGCGGCCGGAACCGTAGTGGCGGCAGGCCGCGACGTGACCGCATTCCGCGAGGGTTCACGGGTGGCGACGGCCGAAGGCGGCGGCACCTACTCGGAATACACGATCATGGAGGCTGACAAGGCGCTGCCCATTCCCGAGGGCGTCAGCGAGGAAGTGGCGGCAGCGCTGCCGATGCAGGGTATGACGGCGCATTACCTCTGCAATTCCACCTTTCCCGTGGAAGAGGGCCAGACCGTCCTGACCCACGCCGGCGCCGGCGGCGTAGGGCTGCTGCTGATCCAGCTGCTCAAAGCCAAGGGCGCCCGGGTCATCACCACCGCCTCCTCCGAGGAGAAGCGGGACCTGGCGCGCTCCGCCGGCGCCGACCATGCGCTGGATTATGACGGTTTTGCCGAGGAGGTCCGCCACCTGACCGACGGAAAGGGTGTGGACGTGGTGTACGACGGCGTCGGGAAGGCCACGTTTGACGGCTCCCTGGCCAGCCTGCGCAAGCGCGGCATGCTGGTGCTCTTCGGCGGCGCCTCGGGGCAGGTGCCACCCTTCGACATTCAGCGGCTGAACTCCTCGGGCTCGCTGTTCCTGACCCGTCCCACCCTGGGCGACTACCTGCTCACCCCCGAAGAACGGCAGTGGCGCGCCCACGAGCTGTTCGAGATGGTCCGCGAGGGCACGCTGGATGTCCGGATCGGCGCCACCTATCCGCTGGCCGAGGCCACCCGCGCCCAGCAGGACCTTGAGGGCCGCAGGACCACCGGAAAGGTGCTGCTGCTTCCCTAACCCGGCGATGTCCGCGCCGGCTTAGGTACCCGGCAGGCAGCCGGTACTCGTGAATCCGCCGCCGGGAGCGTATCTACTGGACCTCCATTATCGTGTTGGACGCCCCGGCGTCTTTCCCGAGATCTCTACGGTGGACGTGATCATCCCCGCTCACGGACGCTGTAGGAAGCTGCGGTTTTCCGCGAGCCGAGGAGGCCGGACGATGAAGATCGCCCTCATTACCGAAGGAACCTACCCGGTTGTAACCGGCGGAGTCAGCACATGGTGCGACCAGCTTGTTGTCGGGCTGCCCGAGCATGATTTTGACGTCATCGCGCTCACCGGAACCGGCATGAACCGGGTCGTCTGGGATATGCCTCCGAACGTGGGAACAGTCCGGTTGATTCCGGTCTGGGGGCCTCCGGCGGCCGTGCTTCATCCGGGCCCCCGGCGCCGCACCTGGGTGGAGGCCACGCAGAAAGCACTCACCCAACTGTGGGATGCCGCCTTGGGGCCGGAAGACAACGATCCGCTGGGGAGCACTGCCAACGCCCTGCTCCGCCTCGTAGGCATCAGCGACCGGATCGGTCTGTCTCACGCGCTCGCCACCCGGGGATCCGTTGCACCCATACTCGATGCCTGGACGCGCCACTGTGTCAGCGCCGGAGAGCCGCCCATGTCTGTCGCCGATGCGGTGCTGGCCGCCAGCCTTGTTGACCGGGCTCTCGCCGTCGTCGACCACAAGCTTGGAAAGGTGGATGTCATTCATGCTTCCAGCAACGGCCCTTCATCCCTGCTGGCCCTCGCGCAGTCGTGGCGGCACGGAACCCCGATCCTCTTAACCGAACACGGCGTATATCTGCGCGAACGGTATCTGGCCCTGCACGGCGCCAAGATGTCCTGGCCGGTGAGACGCGCTGCAACCGCTTTCCTCCGCAGGCTGTCCCAGATAGTCCATGCCCACGCACATCTGGTCCTGCCCGTGAACCAGTTCAACGCCCGATGGGAGCGGCGGCTCGGTGCCGTCCCGCGGCGGATCCACACCATCCCCAACGGGGTGGACCCGGCAAAGTTTCCCCCGGTCACCAGCGAACCGGACGTTCCCACCATCAGTTTTGTCGGACGCATCGATCCCCTCAAGGACCTGGAGACCCTCATATCCGCTTTTGCGCTGGTGCGCGGGCGGGTGCCACGGGCCCAGCTGCGCATATTTGGACCCACGCCCGTAGAAAACGCTTCCTACAAGGCCAGGTTGATCGACCTTGCCGGCAGTCTCGGCATTGCTGGGGCCGTCCACTGGGAAGGCCCCAGCAAGGGAAGCCGGCCGGCGATTGAGGCCGGGCACCTGGTGGCACTGTCCAGCGTCTCCGAAGGACTGCCCTTTACGCTGCTCGAAGCGATGATGTGCGGACGGGCCACGGTCAACACTGATGTCGGCGGTGTCTCCGAATGCCTTGACGAGCAGCAGACAACCGGCATGCTCGTTGCGGCCAGGGACTATGCAGCGTTCGCAGATGCCTGCGTCACGCTGTTAACCGACCAGGAGCTGCGGAGAGCCATGGGTGCCAACGCCCGACGCCGTGCCCTGGCGGAATTCACCCTGGAAAGATGCCTGGCACGGTACCGGGAGGCTTATGACGCCGCCCACCACCGACGTCCGCTGAGACGCGAACCGGGCCCCGCCGGGCTGGTGAGCGCGGTGGCGCCCCTGAACCTGCATGAGGCGGCCGCCGAGTTGCCGGTATGAGCGCGGACAGCGTTATGATTCCCGGTTCCGGCGAACCGCTGCCGGACTACGGAAACGAGCACCACGCCGTCGATGCTGTTGATGCCTTCGAGATTACCGCCAGACTCGAAGCCTCCGGCCTCAGCGACCGAACCGTCCGGCGGCGCCACGGCGTGTCGGACGTCTTCGCCTATGCGCAGTCCCTGGTCCAGGTGCGGAGCTCGGCATTGGCCCCGCAGGTGCCCGAGGGCTGGCTTGGCGTGGATGCTCTGCTGGAGGCTGTCCGGCGCGGTGTTGTTCTCATTCTTGGCGCCGTTCTGGGCGGACTGACAGCATCGGTGCTGACTGCCAACACCAGGGACGTCCTGATCGCCGGAATCAGCGCGTGGGTCGTCGGCCAGTCGGTGTCGGGCATTGTGTGGGCATATGCGGGGGCCGGCCAGCTGAAGCGCGGCATTGCCCGGGGTGCTGCTGCGACGCTTCTCGTGACAGCGGTCCTCACCTGCTACATGATGGTTTCGCTGGTGCTGCCAAGCCATGACGCGACCCTGGCCGGCCTCACCATGGCCTGGTGCTGGTATTCATGCATCGTCTCGATGCTCGTTATTCTGGGGCGCTCCCGGTTTCTGCTCGCCGTCCTCTCCCTTGCTGTATCCGCTGTGACGCTGGCCTTGGTGCTTGGACGGCGGGGCTCCCCCGCCGCTGTTGTCATTGTCGCCTTCCTTGTCCTGGGAACAGTGACGCTGGCCTTGGCCAGGCTTGTGCGTGGAATCCGGGAACGGCGCATCCTCGACCGCAGCGATTGGCGCACTGCCCTCGCGCCGGCAGCCCAGGCCGGGTTCCTGGCCGCTGCCCTGTCGGTGGCGCTCACCGGATTGCCTGCATGGGAGGGAACAGCCCTGATCGTGGCCACGGTCGTCGCCGCTGCAGCCACGGACCCGGCACTGGTGCTCATGCGCCAGCGGCTCATGTGGTCATCCAGACGGACCCCGCTCCTGCGGCATGCAGCACGGAATGCCTGGATCCTGACCATGGGCCTTTCGGCGGCCATCGTCTTCATCTCCGCGACCGTCTCCACTCTGGTGGTCATCTTTCTCGTACAGGACACCCGGCTGGCCACCACCGTTATTGTCGCCGCGGCCTTCAGTTCGCTTGCCACCACCTCCACCACGCTCAACGCGTTTGGACTGCCGAGAGGCGGCGTCATCTTTGCCTTTGCTGCATCCCTTTCCGCGGTCGCCTGGATACTGGTCGGAGACATTCCCGGGATTCTCATTGCCCTGGCATTCCTGGTGGCCGGGATAGCCGTATTGTTGGCCCGGGTAACCGACCCGCGGGCCTACGTATGACGACGGCGAAACTGGCGTTCCCCTGGTACGTTCATCCGACGCTTGCCCCGCACGATTGGGCCTGGCTGGCTGCCCCGCACCGAAATGTTTCCTTCGCAGTCATCAACGTGCACAACGGTCCGGGCGCGGACAACGACGAGTACTACCCGGATGCGGTTGCCCTGCTGCGGGGACTCAGGCTGCTCGGTTACGTCAGGGTGGATTACGGCCGCCGGCCGCTTGAAGATGTAACTGACGATATTCACGCCTGGCTCAGGCGGTATCCGGTGGGAGGCATTATGTTCGACGAAGTCCCGACGGCACCGGAGACTTTTGGCCGCTGCTCGGAGTACGCCGGCGCCGCCCGTGCCGCAGGGGTTTCCTTTCTGGCAGCAAATCCCGGTGCCTTCCCTTCGCCGTCGCATCTGGACCTTTTTGACGTCACTGCCGTCTTTGAAGGGCCTGCCCGTGCCTACGCAACCTTTGAGCACCCCCGCTGGGCACGGAATCTCCGGCCGTCCAGCCTGTGGCACCTGGTGTACGAGTGCAACTCTCAGCAGATCCGGACGGCAGGCCGTGCTGCGGGTGACCGCGGCGCCGGCCATGTTTTCGCCACCGACCGTTCGCTTCCCAATCCGTGGCTTGGGCTGCCGACCCCGCAATCCACCCGCCTCCTGCCGGTGCGCGGCACGGCCCGGCCGTGAGAAACCGGCATTGGCTGCTGGCCGGCGGTCTCGGTTTTTCCCTGGCGCTGGGGGCCTGCGGCTCAACGGAGCCCTCTCCGGAACCGGCAGCCGCCCGGACCAATCCAGGTCCGACGGCGACATCCGCTCGGTGGACGCCTTCCCCCGGTGCCAGCTGGCAGTGGCAGCTCAGCGGCCGCCTGGACCTCGGGGTGGAAGCGGAAATTTTCGATGTCGACTACGAGAAAACGACGGCAACGGAAGTGGATGCACTGAAGCAGAAGGGGCGGCGGACGGTCTGTTACCTTTCGGTCGGCTCGCGGGAGGACTTCCGGGGCGATGCCGACGATTTTCCCGCGTCCGTCCGGGGCAGCACGATGTCCGGCTGGCCGGACGAACAGTGGCTCGACATCCGCCGCAGGGATGTACTCCTTCCGATCATGGCTGCACGGATGGACACATGCGCGGATAAGGGGTTTGACGCCGTTGAACCCGACAACGTGGACGGGTACCTCAACGAGACGGGGTTCCCGCTGGACGCGGACGACCAGCTCGCCTATAACCAAGCAGTGGCCGAGCTGGCCCATGAGCGGGGGCTGTCCGTAGCGCTGAAGAACGACGTTGACCAGATTGCCGGATTAGTAGAGGATTTCGACTTCGCCATCAACGAGGAATGCGCCCGTTACGACGAGTGCGGGCTGTACAAGCCCTTTACGGACGCCGGCAAAGCAGTTCTGCATGTTGAGTACAGCGGGGACCTGAGCTTTTGCGCAGAGTCCGGACTCAGAGGGTTCTCCTCCATGATCAAACCACCGGATCTGTCCGCCCCCAGGTCCTCCTGCTGAACCGGAAAAGGGTGCCCCTCCGGTCCGCTCGCCAAAACCCTCGACTTTCCGGTTCGGCAAGTCTAGGGTTGCCAACATGGAAACAGAGGATCTCAGCCCGGGGAGCGCCCGGCAACAGCTCAGTACGCTGCAGGCCGACGCCGTCGCCGCGGGCCGGCGGTCCGCTGCACCGCGCTGGTATCTGGTGGTGCAGGCATTGTGCTGCGCCGGTTTCGTGCTGTCCTTCGGCTTCGGCCGCTGGCAGGCCATGGGTTTTGCGGCCGCCGCCGCAGCCCTGGCCCTGCTCGGGGCGCTGCGTCCCCTGATTACCGGTACGCGCGCCGGTCCCTGGGCATTCCGGCACTCGCTCAAAGTCGGTGCCGTGCTGGTTGCCTTCCTGACGGTGATAGTCGGGGTGGCCATGGTCGTAGTGGATCCGGACAGCCCGCCCGCACTGCTGGCCGCGGCAGTTCTGCTGACCTTCGCCGTCGTCCTCGTTCTCGGCATCCGGATGGAACGGGCCTTTGTCCGCTCCATCCTCGACGGCGTCTGATGCTGCCGAAGCCGCGCTTCGATGAGCTGGTGCACGGGGCGGTCCGGCTGCGCATCTGCGGAATGCTGGCCCGGCTGGGCAGCAGCGAATTCGCGCTGCTCCGCGACTCGCTGGAGGTCAGCAACCCCACCCTGAGCAAACACCTGAAGCAGCTGGAGCAGGCGGGATACGTGCAGCTGGCCAAAGGCCCCGGCCCGGGCGGCCGCACGCACACCTGGGCCGACCTCACGGCGAAGGGGCGGGCTGCGTTCGACGGCCACGTTGCTTTCCTGCACCAGGTGATCGACGCCGGCCCCGGCACCGGGGAGCCGGCCGGCCGGTCCCGGGATTCCGCTGCTCCGTGATGGCGCCGGATCAGCACCCCGGGCAGACGGTGGGCACGGTTGCCCGCCTGCTTGGCATCAGCGTTCGCACGCTGCACCACTGGGACCATCTCGGCGTCGTTGCTCCGTCCGGCCGGACTCCCGGCGGATACCGCGTGTATTCGGAGGCGGACGTGGCATGGGCACGCCGCACCCTGCTGTTCCGCGAGCTGGGCATGCCCCTCGCCGACATTCGGGACTTCCTCTCCCTGCCTGCCGCTGACCGGCGGAAAGAGATGACAACCCGCCGCGAAGAGGTGCAGTCCCGGATCAGGCAGCTCGAAGAGCTGGTTGTGTCAGTGGACCGCCTCCTCGCCGCGGACGCAACGGGTGTTCTCCTGTCCGGACCGGAAGCGGACGTGTTTCTGGGCGCCGGCTGGGATCCGGGCCGTGCCGCGGCTGCCCGCGAGCGCTGGGCAGACTCGCCCCAGTGGGCGGAGTACGCGGAACGTTCCGCGGACCGGACTCCTGAGGAGTGGCAGGAAATTGTAGCGGCCACCGCTGAAGCAGTTCAGGCGCTGGCCGCGGGGATGCGCGCCGGGCTGGTTCCGGGCAGTCCCGGGGCCAACGCCCTGGCCGAGCAGCACCGGCAGGCAATGAGCGCCTACTTCCACTGCATTGTCTCCATGCACGTACTCATCGGCTCCCTGTTCACCGCGGAGCCAGACTTCACAGCGTCCTATGAACTCACCGAGCCAGGCTTGGCTGCCTGGATACAGGAAGTCATCAATGCCAACGCGCTCGCCCGCGGCGTCGATCCGGCCACCGCGGTCTGGGGCTGACGACAGCGTTTTGGCCGCGACGGGGAATGCGAAGGGTGCAAGACTTGCCGGCATGAATGATCCCGCACCGTACACTCCGTTCCGTCCGCTGCCCCGGGACTTTCCCGGCCACCCCATGCCCGACTCAGTCCCGGAAGGGTTACGCCTTGAACTCAGCCGGTCCCGGATCGTGGATGGCAAAGAGAACGAGTTCGACGAGTGGATGTCCATGCTCAACACCCGCTACGACGAATGCCTCGAAACGCTGCCGGCGGAGCGCGCGGTGTTTGAGGCGACGTTCCGCCACGAAGAGGCAGACGGCACGACCTGGATCTACCATCTGAGCCTGATGGGGAGGGACGGCGCCGGACTGGATGAAAGCCACCCCGTTGACGCCGCCCACGCTGACTACAACCGGCGGGTGAAGGAACGGGGCTGGGAGGAACTGATTCCCAAACTCATGCTGACCCCGGCCCACATCCGCGATGCGATGGTCCAATGGGGCGAGACCGGAAAAGAGCCGCTGCCCGGGGCCACGGGATTCTGAACGTACATCCGGCCCGCAGCTGACCCTGGTGTCAGGAGCCGGTCTGGTCTACTCAGCGGGCGGTCGGCCCCAGCAAGGCGGCAACCTGTTCGGCCGTCTCCTGCGGCTGCCGGCCGGCGGTCAGGACGGTGTCCGTCGCCAGGGACCGCAGACCCTCGTCGTCCAGCCACTCCGCGAGGAAATCATGTCCGGAACTGATCCAGTCCGTCCCCTTTGACGCACGCGAGCGCTGCCGCAGCTCAGTCAGTGCGGTCCCGCGGTCCTCCGAGGGCAGCAGCAGGACAACCCGCGGCACGCTGCTGAGCGCGGCGCTGACCTCTGCACGGCACCCGGGGTCCGTGTAGGAGGTGTGCCCGGCGCCCAGAGCGAGCACTGCTCCGGGATGGTCTGCGACGGCGCGGCGAACAGCGTGGGCGCGCGCCGGCTCCCAGTCCCGCTCCGCCGCAACGCGTCCCGCCTCTTTGCTGCGGCGCACCAGGCGGTCGATGCTCCAGCCAACCTCTGCGTAGTACCGGCCGCCGACGTCGTCGATGTCCACGAAGGACACCCCGAGGATGGCCGCCGCCAGCGAGCCGGCGGTGGTTTTACCGGCGGCAGCCGGGCCGATCAGCACCAGGGAGGGCGGGGATGACATAGGCAGATCCTGCCACAGTTCGTACCGGGCCAGGACCCGAGCCCGGACCTGATCTAGTCTGCTCGGAGCCGGTACACCGTCACATGGCTGCGGGACTGGTCAGTGAAAGGACTGCGGTCCCAGTCCGCCCACCTGGCTTCCCGCTCGAACCCGGCCAGCCTGGCCATCAGATCAAGCTCCCCGGGCCAAATGTACCGGTGCGGGGTCCGGGTGATCCGCGCAGCACGGCCGTCCGAGAGTTCCGGCCCGAAACGCAGGTGGTGGGAGATGACGTGCTGCTGCAGCACGTCATAGGTGTCCACCAGGAGATACCCCGGTTCACTGACCTCGACCGTTCCGCCGTGGCCCGGCGGCAGCGAGCGCAGCTGCGGCACCCAGAGCTCGACGACGAAGCATCCGCCGGGTGCGAGGTGGCGGGCGGCGTTTTCGAAACACCGGACCTGCTCCTCCTGTGTCAGCAGATTGGCGATGGTGTTGAACACCAGGAACGCGAGGGAGAAGCCGCTTCCCGCCGTCACCTCGGCCATGTCACCCTGCACCACGGGGATGCGGGCCTCATCGGCCTTCTCGCGCAGCCGCGCAATCATCGCGTGCGACAGTTCAATGCCGCTGACCGCAATGCCGGCCTCAACAAGCGGGACGGCCACCCGTCCCGTGCCGACGGCAAACTCGACGGCAGGCCCGCCGGCCGCCAGCTCTGCCAGCACCTCGACCGTTGGCCCCAGTACCCCGGGAGCAAACATCCCCTCCCCCGGGGTGTCATAGCGTTGTGCGGCGTCGCTGTCCCACAGCTCCTGCTGGTTGCTCATCAGGCCACTATTGCACAGGGCTCTCCGCCGGTCCGGGGTTTCTCCCCGGCGGTCCGGACCGAAGGCGCCGGTCAAAAATGCTCCGACACGGATTTTGACCGGATGGTTAGACTCGACTTCACCGGATGAGCATCAGGGATGATGCCCGCGCCGCCCCCACCCGCATCCTGCGCAGGAAGCCAACCCGATCGGAGAGCAATGTCCGTAGTAGAGAAACTGACGATGGCACTTGGGGACGGGTCGGTGGAGTTCCTGGACCTCACGACTCCGCTGGGCAGGGAGACTCCGATCCTCAGCCTCCCGGAGCCTTTCGCCAACACCGTTGGGCTGAGTCTTTCCGCCGTGAGCAGCTTCGACGACGCCGGGCCCGGCTGGGCCTGGAACGACATGACTGTGGGAGAGCATGCGGGGACCCACCTCGACGCTCCGGTGCATTGGATCTCGGGCCGAGACGGCAAGTCAGTGGACCAGATTGAGCCTGCGAGGCTCATTGGCCCCGCCGTGGTGATTGATAAAACCGCGGAGGTCGCCAGGAACCCGGATTTCCTGCTGGAGCCGGCGGATTTTGAGCAATGGGAGGACGAGAACGGTCCGCTCCCGGACAACTGCTGGATCATCTTCCGCACCGGCTGGTCAGCACGGGGCAGCAATGCGGCAGACTTTATTAACGCCGATGACAGCGGCTCCCACACGCCGGGCGTCTCGCCGGCCGGTGCCCGCTGGATTGCGGCCAACGAGCGCGTCAGCGGTTTCGGGGTGGAAACCGTGGGCATAGACGCGGGGCAGGCCGCGGCTTTCGATCCCATGTTCCCCGTCCACTGGTTTCTTCTGGGGGCGGACAAGTACGGGATCACGTCCCTCCGCCAAGTCGACAAGCTGCCGGTAACCGGCGCCACCCTGGTTGTTGCCCCGTTGCCGATTGTCGGCGGAACCGGAAGCCCGGCCCGGGTCTTCGCCCTCGTGGAGGCCTCATGAGCGAAACCGTGCCGGTGTCCGTTCTTGTGGGGCAGACTCTGGCGGGTCTCGGCGTCGGACACGTCTTTGGAGTTGTTGGCAGCGGAAACTTCGACGTCGTCAACGCCCTCCGCAGCGCCGGGGTGCCGTTCACGGCTGCCCGCCATGAAGGCGGTGCCGCCACCATGGCGGACGCGTACGCGCGGATGTCCAACAGGGTGGGCGTGGTCAGCACCCATCAGGGCTGCGGGCTGACCAATGCAGTCACCGGGATCGGTGAGGCCGCGAAGAGCCGGACACCCCTGATCGTGTTGACGGCCGATACCCAGGGCGCGGCCGTGCGCTCGAACTTCAAGATTGACCAGGACGCGCTGGCCCGCAGCGTCGGTGCCGTCGCCGAGCGGGTGCATTCGGCCGAATCCGCCGCTGCTGACACTGTGCGGGCTTTCCGCACCGCACTCAATGAACGCCGGACGGTGGTGCTGAGCCTTCCCCTGGATGTGCAGAAGGAGCAGGCCCCGGTCCCTGGTGAGAGTGTTCAGTTGCCGGCGCCCGCCCGCCTGCGTCCGAATTCCGCCGGTGTTGAACAGCTCGTGGACCTGCTGCGGGGCGCCGCACGCCCGGTCTTTGTGGCCGGACGCGGCGGCCGGGGAGCCCGTGATGAAATTCTTGCCCTTGCCGAGCACTGCGGTGCACTCGTAGCCACCTCCGCTGTGGCCAACGGGCTCTTCAACGGCGAAGCGTTCAGCCTCGGTATTTCCGGAGGTTTCTCCTCTCCGGTGACAGCCGATCTCATCTCCGGCGCCGACCTGATCGTGGGCTGGGGCTGCACCTTGAATATGTGGACCATGCGGCACGGCAGGCTGATCTCCCCAGATGCCAAAGTTGTCCAAATCGACGTCGAGGACGCGTCCCTGGGAGCCAACCGGCCGATTTCCCTGGGCGTGCTGGGCGACGCGGCTCTGACCGCCCAAGACGCACTGGAACTGCTTAAAAAAGTGCAGCCGGCGGCGGCGCAAAAGTACCGCAGCCCGGAAAACGCGCTGATCCTCAAGTCCTCCAGCTGGCGGGACGTCCGGACGCCCGACCTCTCGACACCCGCGCTGATCGATCCGCGGGTCCTGAGCAGGGAACTCGACGCCCTCCTTCCGGCTGAGCGCATAGTGTCCGTGGACTCCGGAAACTTCATGGGCTATCCCAGCCAGTATCTGGCAGTGCCCGATGAATTCGGATTCTGCTTCACGCAGGCATTTCAGGCGGTCGGACTGGGGCTCTCCACAGCTATCGGGGCGGCCATTGCGCAGCCGCAGCGGCTGCCGGTCCTGGGTGCCGGCGACGGCGGATTCCTCATGGGAATCAGCGAACTGGAGACCGCAGTCCGGCTGGGCCTGCCGCTGGTGTGCATTGTCTACAACGATGCGGCCTACGGCGCGGAAGTCCACCATTTCGGCCACGGCACCGAGAACACCGACCTTGGCAGCGTCACCTTCCCGGACACCGATATTGCAGCAATTGCCCGGGGATTCGGTGCTGAAGCCGTCACGGTTCGAACGGTGGAGGACCTGCAGTCCGTCAAAGCGTGGATTGCTGCCTATGAGAAGGGTATCCAGGACCGTCCGCTGGTGATCGATGCGAAAATTGCGTCCGACGGCGGATCCTGGTGGCTCGCCGAGGCTTTCCAGGGGCACTGACCTCCGCGCTGGAAAAAGCAGCAGGTCCCGCCGGGATTCCGGACGGGACCTGCTGCCTTCTGCGGCTTGAATCAGCTAGCGCTGCACGGCACCAAACCGCTCGGCAGCCAGCGCGACGGCGGCGGCCCGGGACTCCGACGCCTCATCGGCGGTCAGTGTCCGGTCCGGAGCGCGGAAGCGCAGGGCGAAGGCCAGGGACTTGCGCCCTTCCTCAATGCCCTTGCCGGAGTAGACATCGAACAGCGAGATGTCTTCGAGCAGCTCCCCGGCACCCTCGCGCAGGGTTTCCAGGACGGCCTCGGCAGGAATGCCTGCCTCCACCACCAGGGCCACGTCCTGGGTGGTGGCCGGGAACGAGGAAATGTCGCGGGCCACAATCACCTCGGGCGCGGCGTCGAACAGGGCGTCGGCGTCGAGTTCCAATGCCACCGTGCGGGCCGGCATGTCCCTGGCTGCGAGCAGCTTGGGATGCAGCTCGCCGGCGTAACCCACGGTTTCGCCGCTGCGCAGCGACAGCTTGGCGGTGCGGCCCGGGTGGAAGGCCTGGTGCTCGCCCTGGCTCACCACCAGTTCCACGCCCAGCACGTCGCCCATCAGGCAGGCGGTGTCCACGGCATCGGCCCAGTCCCAGGCACGCGGCGCGTAACCGGCGCCCGGCTGCGATTCATGGCCGGTGAACAGCACGCCGATGTGCAGCGGCTGGTCCGGAACACCCTCGTACAGAGCATCCAGGACTTCCTCGGAGGGCTTGACGCCCAGCGGCGGAATCGTTTCGGTGCCCAGTTGCTCGCCGGGCAGGAAGACGGAACCTGATTCGAACAGCGCCAGGTCGCGGAAGCCGCGCGAGAGGTTCCGCTTGGCCACGTCGAACAGCCCCGGCAGCACCGAGGTGCGCAGGTAGCCGAACTCCGCGCTGAGCGGATTCGCCAGCTTGACCGCGGCCGGCGAGGTGCCGGCGTCGGGCGTTCCGAAGGTGTTGTTGTCCTCTTCCGTGACAAACGGATAGGACAGCACCTCGGTCAGGCCGGCGGCGGCGAGCGCCTGCTGCAGGCGGCGGCGCTGCTGCTGGATGCGGGTCAGGCCGCGGCCGGGAGGAGCGGTGGGCAGCGTGGACGGAATGTGCTCGTAGCCCACCAGGCGGATGATTTCCTCGGTGAGATCCTCGCGCGTTTCCAGGTCCGGGCGCCAGCTCGGCGGGGTCACCGAGTAGCCGGCAGCCGTTTTGGCAACGTCGGCACCCAGGTCACGCAGGGTTCCGGTGATCTGGTCCTCGGTGAAGTCATAGCCGATCAGCTTGGACGCGAAGTCCGCCGGCAGGTCGATGGCCTTCGCCTCGGGCTTGGTTCCGGCGTCGGTCACTGACGCGTCGGCGGTGCCGCCGGCCAGTTCGGCCAGCAGGTCCACGGCGCGCTGCGCTGCGACGTCGGCGATGTTCCAGTCCACGCCGCGTTCGAAGCGCTTGGACGCTTCCGAGGGCAGGCGATGCCGGCGGCGGGAGCGGCCGATGCTGACTTCCTCGAAGTGCGCGGCTTCGATCAGGATGTTGCTGGTGGTGTCCGAAACCTCGGTGGCTGCCCCGCCCATCACACCTGCGATTCCGATCGCGCCGGAGTCGTCGGTGATGAGCAGGTCCTCGGGATCGAGGGTGCGGACCTTCTCGTCCAGTGTCTTGAGGGTCTCCCCCGCAGCGGCGCGGCGCACCACGATGTCACCGGAGAGCTTGTCCAGGTCATAGAAGTGCAGCGGCTGGCCGAGCTCGAGCATCACGTAGTTGGAAATGTCCACGATCAGGGAGATCGAGCGCATTCCGGCCAGACGCAGCCGGGAAGCCATCCACGGCGGCGTCGGGCGCGTGGGGTCCACGCCGCGGACGGTGCGCGCCACAAAGCGGTCGCAGCCGGCTTTGCCGTAAATCGGTGCGCCGTCTTCCAGGCGCACGCCGTAGCCCTTGCCGTCCGCAACGGGGACGACGACGGCGTTGGCCGGGTCGGTGAATTCCGTTCCGGTGGCGTGGGCATACTCGCGCGCAGCGCCGCGGATGGAGAACACATAGCCGCGGTCGGGGGTGACGTTGATTTCCGCTGCCTGGTCATACAGGCCGAGCAGGTCCATCGCGTCGGTGCCGACCTCGGGGTCCAGGCCCAGGCGGGAGAGGACCAGGATGCCGTCGTGGTCATCGCCGATGCCCAGTTCGCGCACCGAGGCGATCATCCCGGCGGAAACATGTCCGTACGTCTTGCGCGGGCTGATCCGGAAGTCCCCGGGCAGCACGGCGCCGGGCAGGGTGACAACAACCTTGTCCCCCACGGCGAAGTTGTGGGCGCCGCAGACAATGCCCTGGACTCCGGAGGGGTCAATGCCGTCGCCGTCGAGCGTCTGCCCGGCACCCTCGGGCACCACGCGGACGGTGCACCAGTTGATGGTCTTGCCGTTCTTCTGCGGCTCGGGCTCCATGGAGAGCACCTGGCCAACGACGATCGGTCCGGAAAGCTCGTCGGCGGGACGGTGGACGTCCTCTTCCTCCAGGCCTACCTTGACCAGTTCCGCCATGACGTCTTCGGCGGTTGCGTCCGCCGGAACCTGGGCATACTCGCGCAGCCAGGAAAGTGGGATTCTCACTTAGATCTCCATCCCGAAGTGTTCGCTGAAACGTACATCGCCCTCGATCATGTCGCGCATGTCCCCCACTTCGTTGCGGAACATCAGTGCGCGCTCAATACCCATGCCGAAGGCAAAACCTGAATAGACCTCGGGGTCAATGCCGGCCGCGCGGAGCACGTTCGGATTGACCATGCCGCAGCCGCCCCACTCGATCCAGCGCGGACCGCCCTTGGCACCGGGGTGCCAGATGTCCAGCTCGGCGCTGGGCTCGGTGAAGGGGAAGTAGTTCGGGCGCAGGCGCACCTTGGCTTCATCGCCGAAGAGCACGCGGGTGAAGTGCTCCAGCGTGCCAACCAGGTCAGCCATGGTCAGGCCCTTGTCGATGGCCAGGCCTTCGAACTGGTGGAAGACCGGGGTGTGAGTGGCGTCGAGCTCATCGGTGCGGAACACCTTGCCCGGGCACAGCACATAAATCGGCAGCTCGCGCTCCAGCATGGAGCGCACCTGGACCGGCGAGGTGTGCGTGCGCATCACCAGGTGGGCCTCGGGCGGCTCGACAAAGAACGTGTCCTGCATTTCACGGGCGGGGTGGTCCGGCTTGAAGTTCAGCGCATCGAAGTTGAACCACTCCGATTCCACCTCGGGGCCTTCGGCGATTTCCCAGCCCATGCCCACGAAGATGTCGCTGACGCGGTCCTGCAGGGTGGAGAGCGGATGGCGTCCGCCCATGCGGCGGCGGCGCGGAGCTGCGGTGACGTCCACGGCCTCTTCGACCAGGATCCGCGCGTCGCGCTCTGCTTCCAGTTCCACGGTGCGGGCGGCGAGCGCGGCATTGATGCGCCCGCGGGCCGGTCCGACGAGCTTGCCCGCGGCCGACTTCTGGTCCTTGGGGAGGGAACCGATGGTGCGGTTGGCCAGGCTCAGCGGCGACTTGTCACCGGCGACGGCGATGCGGACATCCTTGAGGGCATCCAGGTCAGCGGCGGCAGTGATGGCGGCGAGCGCTGCCTCGACGGCGGCGGCAACGGCCGCTTCATCCAGCGGGTTGGGCGGCTCGGGGACGGTGTCTGGGGACGGTGTCCCCGGTATGGAGTTCGACATGTACAGTTCTTTACCTATTTCCGGCCCTGTTGATGGACGTTATGATGGGCGTTGATCGTGGAAAAACGAGGGAAAATGCCCGTAGCTTCCAGTCTAACCAACCCTGACTGTGACCCGGGCACGGCAACGGCTGATGACCCGGAATGATCCGCACGTGACGCAGCGCAAACCGCGTCCCTACACTGGCAGCGTGAACCTCCGCCGCGCAGCTCCCCCCTCCCCCGCGTTTTTCGCCGGGATCCGCCGGGTACTGAACGTCATCAATCTGAGCACCCCTGCCGGGCTCGCCCTGGCCCGGGCAGGCAAATGCCGCATTTCCCGGGGCCCGGACGGACTGCTCCTGGCCGGCGGCTGGACCTGGCCGCTGCCCCGGGCAGCGGCCTTCACCGTCGGCAACGTGATTCTGTACCGCTCCCGGGTCGCTCCTTCATTCCGGCCCCTGTCTTCGGTGCCCGCACCCGGCGACGCAGGCCGGAGCGCCCTGCTGCGGCACGAGGCCCGGCACAGCAGCCAGTACGCGGCACTCGGCCCGGTGTTCCTGCCGCTCTATTTCCTCGCCGCCGGAATCTCCACGCTCCGCACCGGCGATCCGGCGTCGGGCAATGTCTTTGAGCGCCTGGCAGGACTGGAGGACGGCGGCTATGTGACCCGCCGACCGCCCGTCCTGACCCGCCGCCCTGACCCGCCGTCCTGACCCGCCGCCCTGACCCACCGTCCTGACCCGCCGCCCTGACCCACCGTCCTGACCCGCCGAGATGGCAGAAAGTGTGCCTTTTGAGGGCCGGGAAGAGCACTTTGTGCCATTTCGCGGGGTGGAGGGAATGCCAGCGGGACTACCCGGGCTATTAGTACATGTGTTCTAATGGACGGCATGAGATGGGAAGCGCAGGAACCGAAGGCGGCCGGAGCACAGGACGCTCTTCTGGCCCTGCAGGGCGTGGTGCGCAGCGTGAAAACACCGGAGTTTGCCGGCATTACCTTTCACGAGGTGATATCGAAGTCGGCCCTGAACAAGGTCGGGAAAACATCCGGCATGCCGTTCAGCTGGACCATCAACCCCTACCGCGGGTGCAGCCACGCCTGCGTTTACTGTTTCGCCCGCAAGACGCACACCTATCTGGACCTGGATGCGGGCATGGACTTCGACAGCCAGCTCGTCGTGAAGACCAACGTGGCCGAGGTGCTTCGGCGTGAGCTGGCCCGGCCCTCCTGGCAGCACGAGCATGTGGCCATGGGCACCAACACGGACCCGTACCAGCGGGCCGAAGGCCGGTACAAACTGATGCCGGACATCATCCGGGCACTGGCCGCTTCCGGAACACCGTTCTCCATCCTGACGAAGGGCACGCTGCTGGCGCGCGACATCCCCCTGCTCAAAAGCGCCGGCCAGGACACCGAGATCGGCATGGGGATTTCGCTGGCGCTGCTCGATCCCGATCTGGCGCACCGGGTGGAACCGGGGACGCCCGCACCCAAGGCGCGGCTTGAGCTGATCAGCCGGCTGCGGGACGCCGGGCTCCCCTGTTCAGTGATGGCCATGCCGATCCTGCCCTGGCTCACTGACGGGGACGAGTCGCTGGACGCACTCTTTTCCGCTCTTGCCGCTGCAGGCGCCACCGGAGTGACTGCCGGGGCGCTGCACCTGCGCCCCGGAGCAAGGGAGTGGTATCTGGCCTTCATTGCCCGCGACTACCCCCACCTGTCCGGCAAGTATGCCCGGCTGTACGGCGGCGGAACCTATGCTTCCAAGGAGTACCGCCAATGGCTGGCCGGGCGGGTGAACTTCTTTAAGAAAAAGCACGGTTTTACCTCCCGGGCGGAGTTCATGCCGCTGCGGCGGTCCGGGACGGACAGCAGTGCTTCAGCGGCGGTTCCGGAAAGAACGACGGCGGCAGCGGCTGCCGGCGCAGCAGGCACGGAACCGCTTTTTTAACGGAGACGTCCGGCGCTGAGCCGTCAAGGCCCTTGGCGGCCGCGCCCCGCAAGGGCAGCGTTCCTGAACGGGAGCCCGGGATAACGGCAGAGCGGGCTAGTGAGGCCCTGCGGCGTCGAGCATGGCCGAGACAATCGGCAGGTCGGCCGGAATCCAGTCCAATGCGGCCAGTTCCTTCGGATCAAGGGCAACCCAGCGAAGCTCGTCGTGATCTTCCAGCGGTGCCGGAACACCGCGGGTGACCTCCGCCAGCCACACGCGCATCGCTGCCCGGTCGTTGAGCGGCCACCCCTGGGGGCCGGGGCCGGAAATCTCGGCGCCCAGCAGGACCTCCACTCCCAGTTCCTCGCGCAGTTCCCGGTGCAGGCCCTCTTCACAGCTTTCCCCGGGCTCTACTTTCCCGCCGGGGAACTCCCACATGCCGGCGAACTGCTCCGGCGCCGTGCGGCGGGCGGCAAGCATCTTGGTGGGGGCAGCAAGACTGTCCACGAGGGCAGCGCCCACAACTTGTTTGAGTTCGAGAATAGACACGAATCGAGTCTACGGGCCCGGCTGGCCTAAACTGGAGCGAGCGCACCGTTGCGGTTAACCGCAGCCCCGGCAGGCTTTCCCGCCGCGGATTCTGCGCTCCTTCCCGTTTCAGTGCCCGCCGGCTCCCGCCCGGAGCCAGCTGCCGTGCTTTCCTGCGGCCCTGACCGTCCTCCCGGCACAGGCATGTTGACCGGCCCCGGCCGTCCCGCGCGAATATGGCAACAACCCCGTCAGCGGGAGTTTTGGGCCCCTTGGAGGACGCAGCTGAGCCGGCAGGCAGCGGCCATCCGATATCCGGGGCCTCCTCACTCGGACCAAGGGAGCCAGGGGCCGCCCCGGCCACGGCAGATTTGAACCAAGCGGCAGCCGCGCCGTCCGGCACCGTACACGAAGCTAAGTTCTGAAAGAGTTTGATGTCTTTAACCCCCGCACTCCAGGCCAAGCGGGCATCGCTGGCCGTCTTCGCCCTTGCCGTCGGCGGATTCGCCATCGGCACCACTGAATTCGCCATTATGGGCCTGCTCCAGGAGATGGTCACGGATCTGGGCATTTCGGTGCCGGCCGGCGGACACGTCATCTCTGCCTATGCGTTTGGCGTGGTGGTCGGTGCCCCGGTCCTCGCCGCGCTGGGCGCACGCATTCCCCACAAGACCATGGCAGTGGGCCTCATGGTGCTCTTCACCGTGGGCAACCTGTCATCCTTCTTTGCCCCTGATTACCAGTGGCTGCTGGTCACCCGCTTCCTGTCCGGGCTGCCCCACGGCGCATTTTTCGGCGTCGCGGCGGTGATTGCCGCTTCCCTGGTGGCCCCGACCCGCAGGGCCCGCGCCATTTCCATGGTCATGCTGGGCCTGAGCATTGCCAACGTGGTGGGTGTCCCCTTTGCCACCTGGCTGGGACAGCAGGCCGGGTGGCGTTGGATGTTCGTGATGGTCGGGGCCATCGGACTGCTCACGGTGGCCCTCACGGCCCGGTTCGTTCCGTTCAAGCCCGCCCATCCCGAGGCCAGCATCCGCCGCGAACTCGGAGCCCTGCGCAGAATCCAGGTCTGGCTGGCGCTGCTGGTGGGCACGGTGGGCTTCGGCGGGTTCTTTGCCGTTTATGCCTACATCTCCCCCACCATGACCAATGTGGCCGGCTTCGAGACGTCAATGCTCCCGCTGATTGTTGGCCTGTACGGTCTGGGGAACGTCTTTGGGAACATCGCCGGTGGCAGGCTGGCCGACCGCAGCGTGATGGGCAGCATCTACGCCATCCTGCTGGGCACCGTACTCATTCTGGCCGGCTATGCCTGGCTGGTGCAGTACAAGGCGGGCGCGCTGGTGCTGGTCTTCCTGGTCGGGGCAATAGGCTCCATGCTGGTTCCGCCGCTCCAGACCAGGCTCCTTGATGCCTCCCCCGGTGCCCAGTCCCTGGCGTCCTCGCTGAACCACGCGGCGCTCAATATGGCGAACGCCCTGGGGGCCCTGCTGGGCGGCGTGGTCATTGCCTGGGGCTGGGGCTACCGCTCGCCCGCCGTCGTCGGCGCCGTCCTGGCCCTGCTGGGACTGGGCATTGCCCTGATGAGCGGCTGGCTGGACCGGCGCGGCCCGAAGCAAGCTGCTCAGGCCGCTGGGCATACCCGTCAGGGTCCGGGTAAATCGCCCGTGCAATAGGAACTGCTGGGGGGGATCCCCTGCTCGGCGCTGTTGACGGCCGCAGCAGGGACTTGGTTTTCGCTGCCGGCACGACGGCGCTGGCCTTTGGCGCGCGGCGTGCTAGCGGTTTTGGGCGCGCGCCGAGGCGTACAGGCACACAGTGGCCGCGGTTCCCACATTCAGGCTTTCAGCGCGGCCGTACACGGGGACTGCCACGCGGTGATCGGCAGCAGCCAGCTGCGCGTCGCTGAGGCCCTGGGCTTCATTGCCGAAGAGCCACGCGGTGGGGTTTTCCAGCCGCGGCTGGGACGGTTCGACGACGGCGGCCTCGTCGGGGACGGCGCCGGCCGGGGCCAGCGCGGGCGCCAGCCGGCGGACCGCGCTTTCGTCCTGGAGCCGGTCAAGGTCCACGTCGCCGTAGCCGTCGGCGGCCAGGACGGTCAGGCCGTGGGCATGCAGGGCCGCCATGACAAAGTCAAAGTCAACGCCGGTGACAACCGGAAGATGGAAGAGGGACCCTGCGGTGGAGCGCACCGCTTTGGGATTGTGGATGTCAACGCTGGCGGAGGTGAGGATAACGGCATCGGCACCGGCGGAGTCAGCGGCCCGCAGGATCGTTCCGGCATTGCCGGGATCGCGGACCTCGCAAAGCACTGCAACCAGCTGCGCTCCGGATGCCAGCACATCGTCAAGGTCATAGTCGGTGATGCGGCACACCGCAACGACGCCCTGAGGGGAAATCGTGGTGGCCATGGCGGCGATGACCTCGTCTGTGGCCAGGCGCAGCGGCAGCTCGGCGGCCAGCTCCGCCAGTTCCGGCAACCGCTCGAGGCACGCCTGCGTGGCGAAGACTTCAAGTACGACGCCGGAGCCGCCGGCGGAGGCATCCGCCCGGTGGCTCAGCAGAGCCTCTCGGACGGCCTGCGGCCCTTCGGCCACAAAGCGGCCGGTCTTTAAACGTGCCGGGCGCCCGGCCAGCTTCGCCACGTCCCGTACCCGATCTGCTCGGGGATTGGACATTGGCGGAGCCGACGGGCGCCCAACAGTGTTCATGATCGGTTAATAACCGATTTCTAGCCCTGGAACTTCTGGCGGGATTCTCCGCCAGCAGGCTCCAGGCCGGCAGCCTTGGCGGCTTCGACGGAGTTGAACCAGTACTCGGCGACAGTCTGCTCGTACCAGGTGGAACCCGGAACGTGGTACTTGCCGGAGCCCAGGTTGCCCTTGATGACAAAGCCCTCGGGAGCGTCGCCCTCGGAAGCCTTGAAGCCACCCTTGGCGTCGGCAACGGCAGCGGCCGGCTTGGAGGCAGCCGGAGCAGCCTTTGCAGCGGGAGCGGCGGCGACGGCCGGAGCGGAGGTGTCGGACGGCAGCGCGTTCTTGGCGATCTGAACCAGCGTGGCGAAAGCAGCGGCGTCGTTGACGGCCAGTTCTGCCAGCATGCGGCGGTCAACCTGGATCTCGGCAGCCTTCAGGCCCTGGATCAGGCGGTTGTAGGTCAGGCCATTGGCGCGGGATGCAGCGTTGATGCGCTGGATCCACAGGCGGCGGAAGTCGCCCTTGCGCTTGCGGCGGTCGCCGTAGCTGTACACAAACGAGTGCAGCAGCTGCTCTTTGGCCTTGCGGACCAGGCGTGAACGCTGTCCGCGGTAACCCTTGGCGCGCTCGAGAATAACCCGACGCTTCTTGTGGGCGTTTACCGCCCGCTTCACACGTGCCACGTGCGTACTCCTTTGGATAAATCTTCCGTGCGCCTGCTTGGGGCGCTCGGCCTGCTACTCAGGCCCGGAAAAGCTTGGTGGTGTGACGGAAGCCCGAACGGGCCGCCTGTCGAGGGGGAAAGACTAGATGCCCAGCATCTTCTTGATGACCTTGGCGTCTGCCGGGGCAACAAGCTTGTCACTGGCGAGGCGGCGCGTCAGCGTGGACGGCTTGTGCTCGAGGTAGTGGCGGCGGTTGGCCTGCTGGCGCTTGAGCTTGCCGGTACCGGTGAGCTTGAAGCGCTTCTTGGCGCCACTGTGGGTCTTCATCTTCGGCATGACTACCGATCTCCTTTGGGTTTCCGCAGGCTCAGAGCCTGCGGGGCTTTGGGCACCTTGCAGTGCCGGGGGTTTACTGGACGCCGGGACGTCCTGCGGGGAAAAGCTGAGTTCTACTCCGCAGTTCCGGGCTTGCTCTGGCTTGCTGCGCCCCGTGAAGGAGCAGCCTTGCCAGCAGGTTTGGATGCTGCAGCCGGCTTCGGCCGGGCAGCAGGCTTCGGCGCCGGCTTCATGGCCGTGGGCTTGGGCACAGCGGCCGGCTTGGGGGCCGGTGCCGGCTTCGACTCAGCGGGAGCCGGAGCTGCGGCGGGAGCCGCTGCAACCGGCGCGGGAGCCGGAGCCTTGGCAGCTTCTGCCGCGCGGCGTGCGTCTGCTGCTGCCTTTTCGGCAGCCGCCTGTGCACGCTTTTCAGCCATTTCCTTGTCAGCCTTTTCCTTCTCTGCGCGGGCCTTGTCAGCCTCGGCAGCGGAGGAACCGAGCCGCAGGCCGTCCGGCAGAAGATCTGCCAGGCTCTGCGTCAAAGGCGCCTTGTTCTCGGCGGAGGTGTCCACCCGTGCAGGTGCCTCGCCGTTCTTCACCGCTTCGTTGGCTGCCTTGGCATCCGCACGCTGCGACGCGCGGCGTGCTTCGGCCTTGGCTTCCGCCTTGTTCTTCAGCGGTCCGATAACCATGACCATGTTGCGGCCGTCGATGCGGGGAGTGGATTCCACCACGCCCACCTCGGCGACGTCGGCTGCGAACTTGTTCAGCAGCTTCATGCCCATTTCCGGACGCTGCTGTTCACGGCCGCGGAACTGGATCATGGCCTTGACCTTGTCACCGGCTGCCAGGAAGCGCATGGCGTGCCCGCGCTTGGTTTCGTAGTCGTGAGTATCAATCTTCAGACGGAAACGGATTTCCTTCAGAACGGTGTTCGTCTGGTTCTTGCGTGCCTCACGGGCCTTGACAGCGGCTTCGTACTTGTACTTGCCGAAGTCCATTAGTTTGCACACCGGAGGCTTTGCCTGCGGTGCCACCTCAACAAGATCCAGGTCGGATTCGGCTGCCAGACGCAGGGCGTCTTCGATACGGACAACCCCAACTTGCTCTCCAGCCGGTCCTACCAGCCGCACCTCAGGGACGCGGATTCGATCATTGATTCTTGGCTCGCTAATGTTGCAGCTCCTGATTTCTTCAAAACGGCTACCGCCTGCAACTGAAGAAGGCCTCCAATTGCACGCGCAATCGGAGGCCTCGAGGGGTCGGCGGGAGCTGCATCAGCAGCAACCTCCCGAAATGACCGGCCAGGCTGTACCTGGACCCGACACCGGGGGCCGACCATACCCGGCAACTCTGTCTTCTGCACAAGGGCCCGAGGGCACGTGGACTGAAGATTCAGGCTGACGCGGGTGGGAGGATTCTCCGCTTGCATACTGGCTGATGTGAGACAGTCAACAACCGCTCCGTGAAGGGCGCTGAAAGTAACGACAACCAGTTGGTCTGTGACAAGCTTACCAGTATGAGTACCCCACAGAGCAACCCGGCGGGCGAGCACACCCGCCATTCCTTCCCAGGCACCACGGAAGAGGTGCATGCCCCTTCCGCTGAAGAGCAGGAAGTGGCGGCCCAGATGCGCGACATCGCCGAGGTCCCCGCAATCGAAGTTATCACCACCGCCGCCGTACACCTGATGAGCGCCGCCGCCGTTAAGTGCGGCCTCGCCGAAGGCGACGACGCCGAGGAGCTGAAGGACCTGGACGAGGCCCGGAAGCTGATCACGGCACTGGCCGGCTTTGTTACCGCCGCAGCCCCGGAGATCGGCAGCCAGCATGCCGGTCCGTTGCGCGACGGGCTGCGCTCCCTGCAGCTGGCCTTCCGCGAGGCTTCCCTGGTTCAGGATGCGCCGGGCAAGGGCCCGGGCGAGAAGTTCACCGGCCCCGTCAACTAGTTTCCCCGCATCACGAAAGCCCGGGAGGATTGCCGCTGCGGCAAGCCTCCCGGGCTTTTTTCTGCCCGGAAGGATTGCGTAACCTGTACGGGACGTTGAACGGAAGGCGGTGACGCTCGATGGGCGGCAGGGGTGCCGAAGCCTACAAAAAGAGGCTGGAGCAGGCGGCGCGGCTCAAGGCTGCAGGAACGCCGGAGAATGCGGGCTACAAGCTGCCCGAGGGCCTCGGCGGTGCCGAAGAGGATGAGCTGGAGGCGAAGCGCCGGAAAGTCAGCGCGGCGGACAAGGCCGACTATCTCATCCGCGACGCCATGAACCGCGGGGACTTCGACAACCTGCGCTACGCCGGCAAGCCGATCCCCGGCCTGGATGATCCGGACCCGGACTGGTGGCTCAAGCGCCTGATCAAACGCGAGAACATCTCCGGCCTGGGGCCGCCCGCGCTGCTGCTGCGGGTGGAGGACGAGGAATTTGACGCGCGGCTGGACCGGCTGCCGTCCGAGCGGCAGGTCCGCGACGCCGTCGCCGATTTCAACACCCGGGTTATCGAGGCGCGGCGACAGCTGCTGGGCGGCCCGCCGGTGGTGACGAAGCTGCGCGATGAGGAGGCCGAGGTCCATGGCTGGCGGCAGCGCAGGGGCCTGCCGCCAGCCGCGGAGTCCGGCACGGCTCCTCCACCGGGCGCTGCACCGGAAACGCGGCACAGGTCCGGCCCGCGCAGCTGGCTTCGCCGTTTGCGTGCGCTGTTCGCTGCCCTACCGGGCCGCTAGCCGCGACGGACGCCGGCTGAACTTCCGTACGCTCAGCGTCACCGCAACCAGCAGCGCCGCGGAGGCCCCGGCGAAGATGAAGCCTGCCCAGGGCCCGATGAAATCGATTGCCGCGCCTGCCAGCGGTGCACCGAGTGCCGTGCCCGAGGTTAGGGCCGAACCGTACCAGCCCATGGCCTCGCCCCGCCGCTCCTCGGACACCAGGTCCGCGACGCGCTCGGAGGCGGAGGACAGCACCGGAGCGCAGAGCAGCCCGGCGGGGATGGAGAGCAGCGCGAGGCTGATGGTGTCGGTGGCCAGCGCCATCGGCAGTGTCAGGACAGCCATCGCGAGCAGCAGCAGCATGGGTGAGATGCGCCGCTGCATCGCTCCGTAGATCAGGCCGCCCACCACGGAGGCCGCGCACCAGACAGCGAAGACGATCCCCACCTGCCCGGGCTCGCCCGTATGCTCCACCAGGGCCACGATGCCGACGTCGGAGCTGGAGAGCAGCAGCCCTGCCCCGACCGCCACGGCAAAGACCACTGCCACGCTGAGCGTGAACCAGGAGAACCCCGAGCGCAGGCGCGCCCCGCGGCCCAGGACCGCCAGCGGCTGCAGTTCCGCGGAGGCTTCGGACAGGTGTGCAGGAGCGGCCGCGACCACGGCGGCGTTGGCTGCTTCGCGCTCCTGGACGGCGGTGGCGGCGTCGCGCGGGTTCTCGGACCGGGTGGGCGGATTGAACCAGATCAGCAGCAGTCCGGCCAGCGACGTCGTGATGCCCACCAGGGTCAGCCCGACCACCGAGGACAGCTGGGTGGCCAGGACGGCACCCAGGGCCGGTCCGCCCATGAAGACGACTTCGGTGGCAATTGAATCCAGGGCGAAGGCGGTGCGGCGCTGGTCGCCGGTGGCGAGCACGCCGAGGGACTGCCGGACCACACTGAACACCGGCAGCGTGAACACGCCGCCGATCAGCGCCAGGACGAGCAGCCACTCATAACTGGCGTGCGGGGCGATGGACCAAATCACGGCCTCGGAGATCACCGAGGGAATCAGGGCCCGGCGCAGGCCCACATTGTCCACCCGGCGGCCGCGCCAGGGGGCGCCGAAGGCAATGCCAATGGTGACGACGGCGGCGACCGCGCCGGCCTTGGCGTAACCCATGTCCATGGTCAGGACCACGTGCAGGGTCAGCAGCACCCCGGCCGCGGAATGCGGGAACCGGGCGATCATGCCCACCAGCAGCAGCCGGCGGATCGGGGCGACGCGGAGCAACTCCCCGTAGGCGGAAAAATTCACGGCACTTCACTTCCGGCGGTCCCCCGCCCAGCAAGGTCAGCGCGTGATTTTGAGTTCCAGGGAATCCACGCGCTCAACGAATAACGGATCGGCAGCGAGCCGTTGCTGCAGCAGTCCGGCGATGCCCTGCACCGCCTGCGCGTCCAGTCCCGGTGCCAGGTGAAGAACCATTCTAAGCTCAGGACCGGCGCCTCCTCCGGCCACCGCCGTCCCGCGCGCCGAACGTGTCACTGTTCCCGGCCCCGGAGCCAGCTGGACTGCGGTGACTGCGGGTTCCGCGCCGACGGCGGCGGAGACAACCTGCGCCACCTCCTGGTCGGCGTACGACGGCGTCCAGGTCCGCTGCTGGGCCAGCGCCCACATGGCCGGCCGGCGCACCACGAAGGTCACGTCGGCGCCCGGATCCACCACCAGCAGCTGCGCTTCCTCGGACACGGCGGAGAGGGCGGCGCGGGCGGCATAGACCGCCACCGGCCGGGCTTCCGGGTGCCACTGCTGCAGCGCCGGCACGGAGGTGAAGACCGGCAGCGCCTTGCGCCCGTCCGGCGCGGTGAGGGTGACCAACGCCATGTCGGCCTCCTTGTCCGCGGTCAGTCCGTGTTCGGACTGCGCTTCGGCGCCGAGGGTGGCGATGATGGGCACAAACACGCGGGCGGTGGCCAGCGCAGCCACTACGTCCGCTTCGGTGCCCGTGCCGGCTTCCAGCGCCGCCAGGGCTTCGAGGTAGCCTGCGTCGGCGGCGCCGTCGTCGGCGTCGAAATTGTGCAGCGGGTTGCCGTCGCCGGAAAGATCCCGGCCGGACCAGGGCTGCCCGGCGGAGTCGGACGGTCCCCCGGCCCCGGCGAGGGCGGCGGCGATGTGTCCGGGGAGGGCGCGCTCAGCCATGGGTCCTAGCGCTCCGGATGTCCGGCGATGTCGAAGGCCTGCGGCAGGGTGAAGGCGCCGGCGTAGAGGGCCTTGCCCACAATCGTGCCTTCCAGGCCCAGCGGAACGAGTTCGCGCAGGGCGGCCAGGTCGTCGAGGCTGGAGATGCCCCCGGAGGCGACGACGGGACGGTCGGTGCGCTTGAGGACTTCGCGCAGCAGTTCCAGGTTGGGGCCGCGCAGCGTTCCGTCCTTGGTGACGTCGGTGACCACGTAGCGCGGGCAGCCGGCGTCCTCCAGGCGGGCCAGGACCTCCCAGAGGTCCCCGCCTTCCTTGGTCCAGCCGCGGGCGGCCAGGGTGGTGCCGCGAACGTCGAGCCCGACGGCGATGGCCTCGCCGTAGCGGGCAATGGCGCTGGCGGTCCATTCCGGGTTTTCCAGGGCTGCGGTGCCCAGGTTCACCCGGCTGGCGCCCAGCTCCAAGGCCATGTCCAGCGAAGCGTCGTCGCGGATGCCGCCGGAGAGCTCCACCTTGATGTCGAGTTCCTCTACCACGCGCTTGAGCAGCGGAAGATTGGAACCGCGGCCAAAGGCTGCGTCCAGGTCCACCAGATGTACCCAGGCGGCGCCGTCGTTCTGCCAGGCCATGGCTGCCTCGAGCGGATCGCCGTAGCTGGTTTCGCTGCCGGCTTCGCCCTGGACCAGGCGCACTGCCTGGCCGTCCGCGACGTCCACGGCGGGCAGCAGTTCAAGGATGGGTGTTTCAACAAGTGACATGGTTCTGCTTTCCGTGGGGTTCAGTCCGGAGAGGGCGTGCGGGGCCCGGCGGGGTTGCCGGGCGGAGGTTTTGCTCAGGTGGCGGCTAGGCGGACGTGTCGATCAGGAGGTACGCGCCGAGGAGCGCCATTCCTGCCAGGACCCAGAAACTGACCGTGATGATTTTGGACATGCCCTGGCTGCGGAAGGAGATGGCGCCGCCGATCAGCAGTCCCGCCAGACCCATGAGAATGAGGCTCCACATGGCCCTAGCCCAGCGTCTTCAGCCAGTTTTCCAGCAGCGCCGCACCGGCGTCACCGGACTTTTCCGGATGGAACTGGGTTGCCGTCAGCGGCCCGTTTTCCACCGCAGCAACGAAGCGGCTGCCGTGTTCGGCCCAGGTGACCTGCGGGGCGCGCATGGCCGGCTGGGTGACGTCGAAGTCCCATTTCTGCACGCCGTAGCTGTGCACAAAGTAGAAGCGTTCGTTCTCGATGCCGGCGAACAGCTGGGTATCCTCCGGAGGCTGGACGGTGTTCCATCCCATGTGCGGCACCACGTCGGCTTTCAGCCGTTCAACGACGCCGGGCCACTCCCCCATGCCGGGGGTGCGGACGCCGTGCTCCACGCCCTCGTCGAAGAGGACCTGCAGTCCCACGCAGATGCCCATGACCGGGCGTCCGCCGGCAACGCGCCGGCCGATCAGGCGCAGGGCATCAACGTCCTTCAACCCCTGCATGACAGCGGCGAAGGCGCCGACTCCGGGCACCAGCAGTCCGTCGGCGTTCAGTACGTCGTCGGATTTGGCGCTCAGGGTGACGGTGGCACCGACGTGTTCCAGGGCACGGACGGCCGAGCGGATGTTGCCGGAACCGTAGTCCAGGACGGTGACGTTGCGGGCGGTCACAGTGCTCCCTTCGTGGAGGGGATGCCCTCAACCCGGGGATCCGGTTCCACGGCTGCGCGCAGAGCGCGGGCGAAGGCCTTGAACTGGGCCTCCACGATGTGGTGCGGGTCCCGGCCGCCGAGCACCGTCATGTGCAGGCAGATCTGGGCGTGGAGCGTGATGGCCTCAAAGACGTGCCGGGTCAGCGATCCGGTGAAGTGCCCGCCGATCAGATGGTATTCCTGGCCCGCCGGCTCGCCCGAGTGCACGAGGTAGGGGCGTCCGGAGATGTCGACGACGGCGTTGGCGAGGGCCTCGTCGAGCGGAACCGTGGCTTCGCCGAAGCGGCGGATGCCGGCCTTGTTTCCGAGCGCGGTCTTGAGTGCCTCGCCGATGCTGATGGCGATGTCCTCCACGGTGTGGTGGACATCGATGTGGGTGTCGCCGGTGGCCTGGACCGTGAGGTCGATCAGGGAGTGCTTGGCCAGCGCCGTCAGCATGTGGTCGTAGAACGGCACGGACGTGCTGATATCCGACTGGCCGGTTCCGTCCAGATCCAGCTGAACGACCACTGAGGATTCGCTGGTCACCCGTTCCAGGCGTGCGGTGCGGCCGGTGGTGGTCTCCACGGTCATGGTTTTCCTTTGAAAGAAGGTGGTCTCTGCTAACAGTTTAGTGGCTGCGCCCGGGTGCGTTAGCGGACGCCGGCAGCCAGCAGCTCGCGCAGCCGGGTCAGGAAGGCGCTGGTTTCAGCTTCCGTGCCGGCGGTGACGCGCAGGTGGCCGGTGATGCCGACGTCGCGCACCAGCACTCCCGCTTCCAGCAGGCCCTCCCACACTGCGCGCGGATCCTCCAGCCCGCCGAAGAAGACAAAGTTGGCGTCCGAGGGCGCCGGCTTCAGGCCGAGGGTCAGCAGCTCGGCGACGATGCGGTCCCGCTGGACCTTGATGGCTTCGACGTTGGCGAGCAGGGCGTCGGCGTGCTCAAGGGCCGCGTTGGCGGTGGCCTGCGTGACGGCGGAGAGGTGGTACGGCAGCCTCACCAGGCGCAGCGCATCGGTGACTTCGGGAGCTGCCGCCATATAGCCCACCCGCGCTCCGGCCAGCGCGAAGGCCTTGCTCATCGTCCGGGACACGATGAGGCGCTCACGTCCGGGCAGCAGCTGCAGGGCACTGGGGGTTCCGGCGTGGAAGAACTCGGCGTAGGCCTCATCCACGATCACGATCGCCTGCGAGGCAGCGCCGGCTTCATAGACGGCTTCGATGACATCAAGCGAGAGCGCCGTGCCGGTGGGGTTGTTGGGCGTGCAGAGGAAGACAATGTTCGGAGCCTGCTCGCGGACCTGGTCCGCTGCGGCGTCTGCCGTGAGGGTGAAGTCCTCGCTGCGCAGGCCCGTGACGTAGCGGGTGCCGGTGCCGCTGGCCAGCAGCGGATACATGGAATAGGTGGGCGGGAAGCTCATAGCTGTCCGTCCGGGGCCGCCGAAGGCCTGGAGGATCTGCTGAAGGACCTCGTTTGAGCCGTTGCCCGCCCAGATGTTTTCCGTACCCAGGCCGTGGCCGAGATATGCGGCGAGGCGCTCCCGGAGTTCGGTGAACTCGCGGTCCGGGTAGCGGTTCAGGCCTGCCACGGCCCGGTCAACGGAGGCGGCGATGGCCTTCCGCACCTGCTCGGGCAACCCGTGCGTGTTCTCGTTGACGTTGAGCAGGATGGGCACGTCAAGCTGCGGAGCACCGTAAGGCGCAAGTCCGCGAAGGTCATCGCGCAGGGGAAGTCGGTTCAGTCTCTCCAGCTGTTCAGTCACCACTACAGCTTAAGACTCCAAGGCGGGGCGGGAAGAATCCCCGTGTCGCAGCAGCGGGTTGTTACGTTCTGAGTTGTGCTTGGAACGGACCCGGGATTCAGGACTGGACCGGAATGAACAGCTGCACTCCGGCCGGCACGCGCTCGCTGGGCAGGTTGTTCAGTTCCATGATGTCGGCGACCACATCCCGGGGGTCGCGTTCCGGGGCGAATTCCTCGGCCAGGGCCCAGAGGGAGTCACCGGGAGTGACGCTCACCTGAAGGGTCCGCGTGACGTCCGGCCCGCCGTTCGAGGCGACGGCCGGGGCGGTGAAGAAGCCCAGCACGGTTAGCGCGGCAGCGGCCGTGAGCATCAGCGGCAAGCCGATAAACACCAGCCGGCCCCGCCGCGTGAGCCGGAGCCGGGCCGCCGGAGCCTGGTCTCCGGAGGCTGCGGCGGGCGAAACAGCTTCCGGCCCGGCTGCGGGCCGGGCCGGAGCCTGGGCGAAGGGGGCAGAGGTCCGGGACAGTGTGGATAATGCGTGGGCTGGCATGGAAATACCTTTCCGGTTCGAGAGCAGCAACGGCAGAGCCGAAGCTGTATTCGAATAAGTGAAAGCGGTGCGGAGTGAAGATTTCGAAACTATGTTCGAAGGTTGTGAACTCATTTCTAGCACCTATCTACTAATAAAGTCGAGACTCGCTCGAACAAATGTTTGAAAAGGCCGCTCCCCTCGCCTAGCGTTGAGTCCAGAGGAAGAGGGTTCGGCGGTTCACACCGGGCCGGTGCGGGGCGCGGGCCCCGGAACGGTTCGAACAGGACCACTGAATCAGCTGCCTCTGACATTCCCGCCGGCACGGCTTGCACAGCGTTCCGGCCCAGACATCCGCCCGACCAGCTCCGGCACCGCCCGGACCAGCTGACCCGAAGGGAACCCCACGTGGCCCGCAGGACTGCTTCCGAAGACAGCACCAATCAGCCAGCTGCGACCGGCACCCGTGCGCGCGCGAAAGGCCTCACTCCGCGGCAGAAAACCGTCCTTGAGATGATCCAGCGGTCCGTGAGCACCAACGGGTACCCGCCCACCATGCGGGAAATCGGGGACACCGTGGGTCTGGCGAGTCTGTCCAGCGTGACCCACCAGCTCATGCAGCTGGAGAAGCTCGGCTACATCCGCCGCGACCCCAAACGCCCCCGCGCCATGGAAATCCTCATTCCGCTGATGCTGCGCGACGGACAGCCGACTTCCCCCGGCGCCGACGGGGAGCCTTCGGACAGCCCACGCCGCACCGAGCCGGCGCTCCCGGCCGCAGGCGGCTCCGGCAGTGCAGGCGGCCGCTCCGCCGAGGGTGAGGTCGCCTCCGCGGGCCTGGCCACGGTCACCGAGCTCTCCACCTCCGTGGACACTGCCATGGTTCCCCTGGTCGGCCGGATCGCTGCCGGCGGGCCCATCCTGGCCGAGCAAGTGGTTGAGGACATCATGCCGCTGCCGCGCCAGCTCGTGGGACACGGTGACCTCTTCATGCTCCGGGTCTCGGGTGATTCCATGGTGGACGCCGCCATCTGCGACGGTGACTGGGTGGTGGTACGCCGCCAGCCCACAGCCGAGAACGGCGACATCGTAGCCGCCCTGCTGGACGACGAGGCCACGGTCAAAACGTTCCGCCAGCGCAACGGCCACACCTGGCTGCTGCCGCAGAACACCCGCTACGAGCCCATCGTGGGCGACCACGCCGTCATCATGGGCAAAGTCGTCTCGGTCATGCGCTCCCTCTAGCCCGACACACGCCAGACGACGCACACAAAAGGGCGGCCGGATTCTTTCCGGCCGCCCTTTTGCTTGTCTTCTGTTCTACTTCCGGGCTCCGGGAACCTTCTCCTGCGCCGCAGACTGCTCGGCCAGGCGGCCCAGCACCGACAGGACCACGGAACGGTCCGTCGTGGACCAGAACGGCGGCAGAGCGGCCCGCAGGAAACTGCCGTAGCGGGCAGTGGCCATCCGGGAGTCCAGGATGGCCACCACTCCGCGGTCTCCGGCGGCGCGGATCAGCCGCCCGGCCCCCTGCGCCAGCCGGACTGCGGCATGCGTTGCAGCCACCGACATGAACCCGTTCCCGCCGGCTTTGGCCACCGCGCGGGTGCGGGCCGTCATGAGCGGGTCGTCCGGACGCGGGAACGGGATCCGGTCAATGAGCACCAGACGGCAGGCGGTTCCCGGCACGTCAACGCCCTGCCAGAGCGACATGGTGCCGAACAGGCAGGTGTCGGGCTCCTCGGAGAACTGCTTGACGAGCGAGGACATCGAGGACTCCCCCTGGCACAGGATCGGAAAATCCACCCTGGTCCGCATTGCGTCGGCCGCGTCTTCGGCGGCCCGGCGTGAGGAAAACAGTCCCAGCGCCCCGCCGTTGGATGCTTTCAGCAGCGCCTCGATTTCGTCCAGCTGCGCCTCGGAGGTGCCCCGTTCGGGCTTGGGCAGATCCTTGGCCACGTACAGCACACCCTGGCGCGGATAGTCGAAGGGGCTGCCGACGTCGGTGCCCGTCCAGGAGGGTGCCCCGGGGCCCAGGAGCCCCAGCGCGCCGGCCACCGGACCGAACTCGGAACCGATGGCCAGGGTTGCCGAGGTCAAAACCACCGTGTGGCCGTCAAAGAGTCCTTCACGCAGCCTCCCGGCCACCGACAGCGGCGCAACGTTCAGGGTGGCCGGAGCGGTCTCATCCGGCGGGGAGTAGCCGCCCGACGGCGAGAAGGAGCTGGGCCGTGACGCCCAGATCACTTCCCCGGCATCGGGGGCGGAAACGAGCCGCTCACAGATGCCCAGCACGGCCATGAGGCGGGACCTGGCGGTCTGGCGCCCGCCGTCGGCCGTTTCCCCGGGCTCCGGCTTGGAATCGGACAGGGCCACCCGGCAGGCCTCGCGGACGCGGCCCACCGCCTGTTCCTGTTCCTCGTTCAGCCCGCTGGCCAGCAGCCCGGACGGAATGCCTTCCAGGGACTTGTCGAAGGCGCGCCCGGCCTGGGCCAGTTCTTCGACGCTGGCGGAGGTGTGCTTGCGCGCCGCGGTGACAGCGGCGGAAATTACGGTTCCGGAGAGCTGGCCGGTGACGGCGCCGGTCACCCGGTCCTGCAGCTCATGGGCCTCGTCGATGACCACCACGTCATAGTCCGGCAGCACAGCCAGACCCTCGAACGCGGCGATGGCCAGCATCGCGTGGTTGGTGATGACGACGTCGGCCACCGCAGCCTGGGCACGGGCGCGTTCACTGAAGCACTCGGCGGCCATCGGGCATTTCTGGGCGCCCAGGCACTCCATGGACGTCACTGAAACCTGGCGCCAGGCTTTGTCGCTCACGCCCGGAACAAGGTCGTCGCGGTCTCCGGTGTCGGTCTCCTCGGCCCATTCACGCAGCCGCACCACTTCCCGTCCCATCGCCGAGGTGGGCGAGGGTGCGGGATGGCCCACGGCGCGGTCTTCGCCGAGCGTAAACAGAGCACCGGCGGGATCCTCCTCTTCCGGGAATCCCCCGCCGGTCTTGTGCAGGCAGACGTAGTTGCTGCGGCCCTTGAGCAGCGCGACGTCGACCTCGCGCGGCAGCTTGGGCTTGAGCGTCTTGAGCAGGCGCGGCAGGTCCCGGCCCACAATCTGGGACTGCAGCGCCAGCGTGGCGGTGGAGACCAGCGTGGGCTTGGTGCTGTCCAGCGCGTGGTGGATCAGCGGCACCAGGTAGGCCAGCGACTTGCCGGTTCCGGTGCCCGCCTGAACCAGCAGATGCTGTCCCTCGTCAATGGCCTGCGTGACCTGGCGGGCCATTTCGTGCTGGCCCGGGCGGTTTTGGCCGCCCATGCCGGCTACGGCGGTGTCCAGCAGATCCAGGACTTCGCCGGTGGTGTCTTTACTCATGGGTGACGAAGGGCTCCAGTTCAGCTGCCAGGCCCTCGCGGACCATCACGTGCAGGCGGGTTCCTGCCTCGGCGTGTTCCACGGAAAGGATTTCCGTGTCCGAGCTGTGCAGCCGGGAGACAATCTCACCGCGGTCATAGGGCACCAGCAGGTGCAGGTCCACGCCGGGGCGGGGAATGCCTTCGGAGATGGCTTGCAGCAGCTCGTCGACGCCCTGGCCGGTCCGGGCGGAGACCACAACGTGGCGGCGTTCCTTCTGGCGCAGCCGTTCCAGGACAAACGGATCAGCGGCGTCGGCCTTGTTCAGGACGATGATCTCCGGAATGTTGCGGGCATCCACATCCGTGAGGACAGTGCGGACAGCGGCGATCTGGCCCTCGGGGTCCGGATGCGAGGCATCCACCACGTGCAGGATCAAATCCGCGTCGGCAACTTCCTCAAGCGTTGAGCGGAACGCCTCCACAAGCTGGGTGGGCAGCGAACGGACAAAGCCAACCGTGTCCGCCAGCGTGTAGCCGATGCCGTCTTCGGTCTGGGCCTTGCGAATGGTGGGGTCCAGGGTGGCGAACAGTGCGTTCTCCACCAGGACGCCGGCATCCGTGAGCCGGTTCAGCAGCGAAGACTTGCCGGCGTTGGTATAGCCGGCAATGGCCACCGACGGAACCTCGTTGCGCTGCCGGTTGGCGCGCTTCGTTTCCCGGGCTGGTTTCATTCCTGCGATTTCGCGGCGCAGCTTCGCCATGCGGGTGCGGATCTTCCGGCGGTCCAGTTCGATCTTGGTTTCACCGGGGCCGCGCGAGCCCATGCCTGCGCTGGCGCTGCCGACCTGGCCGCCGGCCTGGCGGGACATGGATTCGCCCCAGCCGCGCAGGCGCGGAAGCAGGTATTCCAGCTGTGCCAGTTCCACCTGGGCCTTGCCCTCGCGGGACTTGGCGTGCTGGGCAAAGATGTCAAGGATCAGCGCAGTCCGGTCGATGACCTTGACCTTGACAATGTCTTCCAGGCCGCGCCGCTGTGACGGGGCCAGTTCGCTGTCCACAATGACCGTGTCGGCACCGGTGGCCATCACGATGTCCTTGAGTTCCTGGGCCTTGCCCGAGCCCAGGAACGTCCCGGGGTCCGGCTTCAGGCGCCGCTGGATGATGCCGTCAAGCACCTCCGAGCCCGCCGTCTCGGCGAGGGCAGCAAGCTCCTGCAGGGAGTTCTCGGCGTCGGCCGCCGTTCCTTCGCTCCACAGGCCGGCCAGCACTACGCGCTCCAGGCGCAGCTGGCGGTATTCAACTTCGGTAACGTCTTCCAGCTCGGTTGACAGGCCGGCCACGCGACGCAGTGCGTGGCGGTCGGCCAGGTCTTCCTGGTCGCCGTCGTGCGATGAATGCCCGACGTCGTCAGAAAGGGCCTGGGCCCTGCCGCGCGGGGCGTTGCCGCCGGGGGCTTTGGCCTCCGCGGCGCTCTCCTTGGCGAGGATCCTGTCAATGACCCCCTGGATGTCCTCCGGGCTCAGCTCCGTATTGGGCTGGGCGGAACCGGATGTGCCAGGGCGGGAATTGTTGATCGTCATAATCTCCTTATAAGCCGTGTTCTCCATGGTAAGTCAGTGCACGGACATTTGGGGGCGTGATCTTCCCGCCGTTCCATCCGGTTTCTGCAGCCTGCCACAGACCCACTATTCTGGTTTGTTATGGGTTCAGACCATTACTTCAGTTCACAGCCCTCGGGCCCCGAGGTCCGCCGGCCGCTTCATGTCACTCTTGACGGCCGGGAGCGCACACTCGTCACGTCCGGCGGGATTTTCAGCCCCGACGCCATAGACAAGGGAACCGTGGTCCTGCTGGACGAAGTTCCTGCGCCCGCCCCTGCCGGCAACCTCCTTGACATTGGCTGCGGCTGGGGGCCGGTCGCCCTCACCATGGCACTCAAGTCCCCGGACGCCCGGGTGTTCGCCGTGGACGTCAATGAGCGCTGCCTGGGCCTGACCCGCGACAACGCCGCCGCCCTGGGCCTGGGCAATGTCACGGCGTCGCGGCCCGATGAGGTGGACCCCGACCTGCGCTTCGACACCATCTGGTCCAATCCGCCCATCCGCATCGGCAAGGACGAACTGCATGCCCTGCTGCTGCTGTGGCTGCCGCGCCTGGCTCCCGAAGGAACCGCGTGGCTGGTTGTCCAGAAGAATCTGGGGGCGGACTCGCTGCAGAAGTGGATGGCCGAGCAGCTCGGCGACGGTTTCTCCGTGTCCCGCCACAGCACTGCCAAGTCTTTCCGGATCATCAAGGTCGAGCGCAAAGCCCGCGTGAGCTAGCCGCCGAAACTGTCAGTGGTTCTTTCCATGCTTGGTTCAACCGCCTCCCCGGGCTGATTATTCCGTTCCGGGGAGGCGGTTTTCCGTGTTCCGGGACTCCGGCGGCGGGGCCGGGGCCAGAGGCTTGGAGGTTAGACGCTAGAGGAGCGTGCCGCGCGCCACGAGGACGGCAGGGCCGCTGAGCTCAACGTGTTCGCGGCCGTCTTCGGCGGTCAGGAAACGCACGCCAACGACGCCGCCCGGCACCGTGACAGCCCATTCGTTCGGGGCCTCACGTCCGGCCCAGAAACGGGTGGCGGCGGCAGCCGCGCACGCGCCGGTGCCGCAGGAGAGGGTCTCCCCCACGCCGCGCTCGTGCACGCGCATCGTCAGCAGCCCCACCCCGTCAACCACCAGCGGATCGGCGGGCACCACGAATTCAACGTTGGTGCCGTTCTCCGGTTCGGGCTGCACGGACGGTGCGGCCGTGAGATTGGTGGCGGCCAGTTCCGAGAGCTCCGCCAGCGCAACCACGGTGTGCGGGTTGCCCATGCTGACCGAGAGGCCGGGGCGCGGAACCTCCAGCCCGTCGGCGTTGACCACTGCGTCCATGGCCTTGGCGGCAGCATGGTCCGGATGGATGAACTCCCAGGGGCCCATGTCCACGGCGTAGCCGCTGTCCACGCGGGTGACTGTCTTGGTCCCGGCCCGCGTGCCGACGGTCAGGGTTTCGCCCTCGGTCAGCTGCACGAGGCCTTCGGCGAGCAGGAAATGGGCAAAGACGCGCACGCCGTTGCCGCACATCTCCGAGACGCTTCCGTCGGAGTTGTAGTAGTCCATGAACCATTCGGCCCCCGGGTCGCTCTGCAGCAGGGCCCGGCCCTCGGGAAGACGGGCTGAGCGGACTGCACGGATGAAACCGTCTGCGCCGATCCCGCGGTGCCGGTCGCATACGGCGGCTACCTCGGCCGGAGCGAGCACGCGGTCTCCGTCGGGATCGGCGACCAGCACGAAGTCATTTCCGGTGCCGTGGCCTTTGGCGAAGGAAAGACCGGCCAGGGAGGCGGGCAGGCCGGATGCGGAGAATCCGGAATCGGACAAGGGGGCGGAGAGTCTTGTGTTCACTGTTCAAGGATAGCGGCGGCGGCACGGGCGGTCAGTTCGGGATCGTCCCAGTCGAACCAGGTGATTCTCGGGTCGGCCCGGAACCAGGTCAGCTGGCGGCGGGCGAACTGCCGGGTGGCCACCACGGTCTCCTCCACCGCCGCGGGCACCGTCGACTCGCCGTCGAGCACGCGCAGGAACTGGGCATACCCCAGGGCGCGGCCGGCCGTCCGGCCCTCGCGCAGGCCGCGGTCCGCCAGCGCTTCCACTTCCGCCGGCAGGCCCTGCTCCACCATCCTGTCCACCCGGGCGGCCAGGCGCCGGTGCAGCAGGCTGCGCTCCACGGTCAGGCCGAGCTGGACAGCGGGCTGGAAGTACTCGCGGGTGGGCATGAAGGAGCTGAAGGGGCGTCCGGTGAGCCGGTGGACTTCAAGGGCCCGAACTACCCGGCGTCCGTCGCCAAGCCGGTCCGCTGACACCGGATCCACCTCGCGCAGCCGCAGCCGCAGCGCCTCCAGACCCGTCTTTTCGAGTTCGCGTTCAAGTTCGGCCCGCAGCACCGGGTCGGTGCCGGGGAACTCGAGAACATCCAGTGCAGCCCGGACGTACAGGCCGGAACCGCCCACGAGGATCGGATAGCGGCCGCGTGAACGGATCTCGGCGATCAGGGCGCGCGCCTGCTCCTGAAACCGGGAGACGCTGGCTTCCTCGGTGACGTCCATGATGTCCAGCAGGTGGTGCGGAACGCCGCGGCGCTCGGGCATGCTGATTTTCGCGGTGCCGATGTCCATGCCGCGGTAGAACTGCATCGCGTCGGCGTTGATCACTTCTCCCCCGAGCGCCAGGGCCAGAGAGACGCCCAGATCGGATTTGCCGGAGCCGGTGGGCCCGACGACGGCGACCACCGGCCGGTCCGGCCCGGCACCGGGCACGGACTCGCCGGGCACGGCACCGGGCGCGGCCTTACCGTGAAGGACAGGGTCCATTTCGGGTTAGGAGCGCGGAGGCAGCGTGGGCATGCCCAGGGAGACCCCTGGTTTTCCGCTGCCGGCAGCGGGCGAGGGGACGCCGCACGAATCGGCCTGCGACCGGTCCCAGGCGTCACCGGCACGCGAGCGGCGCAGCGTGTAGTCCGCGGCCGTCGCCGGGTCGGAGACCAGGTGGAAGGCGGCAGCGGAGGTGACGGGAACCGTCACCAGATCGCCGGGGCGCGGCACCGGGCAGCCCTCGGGCACGGAGAAGTGGACCAGGCGCTGGTCGCGGGAACGTCCGGACAGGCGGCCGGTTTCCTCGGACTTGCGGCCGGAGCCGGCAGTGACCATGACTTCCACCGTAGTGCCCACCTGCTTGGCGTTTTCCTCGGCGACAATGCGGTCCTGAAGTGCGGTCAGGCGCTCAAAACGTTCCTGGACCACGGCCTTGGGAAGCTGGTCCGGCAGGTCGGCCGCGGGTGTGCCGGGCCGCTTGGAGTACTGGAAGGTAAAGGCTGTGGCGAAGCGGGACTTCTCCACGACGTCGAGCGTGGCGGCGAAGTCTTCTTCGGTCTCCCCCGGGAAGCCGACAATGATGTCGGTGGAGATCGCGGCGTGCGGCATGCGCTCGCGGACGCTGTCCAGGATGCCCAGGAACTTCTTGGAGCGGTAGGAACGGCGCATGTCCTTGAGGACCTTGTCGGAACCGGACTGCAGCGGCATGTGCAGCTGCGGCATGACGTTCGGCGTTTCCGCCATCGCGTCGATGACGTCCTGGGTGAAGGCGGCCGGATGCGGGCTGGTGAAGCGCACCCGCTCCAGGCCCTCAATGTCGCCGCAGGCACGCAGCAGCTTCGCAAACGCGCCGCGGTCGCCGAACTCCACGCCGTAGGAGTTCACGTTCTGTCCCAGCAGAGTGACCTCGATGGCGCCGTCGTCCACCAGTGCCTGGATCTCGGCGAGGATGTCGCCGGGCCGGCGGTCGCGTTCCTTGCCCCGCAGCGAGGGAACGATGCAGAACGTGCAGGTGTTGTTGCAGCCCACCGAGATGGACACCCAGCCCGCGTAGACGGAATCGCGCCGGGTGGGCAGTGTGGAGGGGAAGACGTCGAGGGATTCCAGGATCTCCAGCTGCGCTTCGTCGTTGTGGCGGGCCCGCTCCAGCAGCGCCGGCAGCGAGCCGATGTTGTGCGTGCCGAAAACTGCGTCCACCCACGGGGCTTTCCGCTGGATGGTGTCGCGGTCCTTCTGCGCCAGGCACCCGCCCACGGCAATCTGCATGCCGGGGCGCGTTTCCTTCACGTGGGCCAGCATGCCCAGGTTTCCGTAGAGCTTGTTGTCCGCGTTCTCGCGCACCGCACAGGTGTTGAAGACGACGACGTCGGCCGCATCGCCGTCGGCGGGCACGTAGCCGGCGTTTTCCAGCAGGCCGGAAATGCGCTCGGAATCGTGGACGTTCATCTGGCAGCCGAAGGTCCGGACCTGGTAGGTGCGCGGGGGCTGCAGGTGCTCAGCGGGGACGGGGGAAGATGCGGGGGAAGATACAGTCAAACTCACATTCCTAGGGTACCTGCCGCGGGGCGGGGCCGGTGGTTCTCCGGCATCCGCCCCCGCTTCGTTACCGGGACGCCGGCTGCGGCACCGCAGCCTGCCGGGCGTTTTTCCGGGCTTTGCGGAACCCGTCGGCGATGTCCCACAGGCTGATGATCAGTACGGAAGCCGCGGTGGCCGCCCCGATCCAGGCGGCGGTATCCGTTCCCCAGCCGACATTGGACAGGAACGACCAGTCGAAGACCCGCCCGTTGGCCAGCAGCCACAGGACCGGAACCATGAACAGCAGGGCCAGGGCGGCATTCACGGCGGCAAAGGCATAGGTCCAGCGGCCGGCGACGTAGAGAACGACGGCGAACACGGCTTCCAGAACCAGCAGGACGACGATGTACGGCAGCCAGAACTCCCAGAGCTGTTCCTGCAAGACCAGCACCGGCTCGCCCTCCAGGTAAAAGAGGGACCCGACCCGCTGCCAGAGCAGGAGGCCGATAAAGAAGGCCAGGACAATAACCGAAGCGATGGTGTCGCTCAGCGAAATTCCGCCGCTGCGCTGGACCTGCGGCAGCATCTCCGGCGTCCACTGCTGCAGGCCGAGGTCTTTGCTCCGGGTGCCGGTGCGCTGGATGATCGCGAACACGAGCGTCACCCAGAAGGTGACCTGCACCAGCGCGGTGAGGGCTGCGCCGATCGCCGCACCGAACGCGGCGGCCGGATTTCCCGGATCGGCAGCCATCCGCACGAGGGTGACAGCCACGAAGGCCAGCGGCACCACGATCAGCAGCAGGATTCTCAGCACCCGCCACCAGTCCAGATAGAGATCGGGGCCGATCAGGTACAGCGGGCGGTCGGCATACCGGGCGGCCAGGCGCTGCGGATCACCGAATTCGGCGAGCACTGCGTTCTCGGCCTCGGCGGGCTGTTCACCCGCCTCGATCCGGGCATCGACGGCGTCGGTAATGGAGTCGCGCAGCTCCCGGTCAATATCGCCGCGCTGCTGCTCGGGAATGGATTTCAGAGCTGCAAAGACATAGCGGTCAGTGAGGGTGTTCATGATCCTGTTCCTTCATTGAGCTGGCAGATGGAGGCATGCAGGTTGTTCCAGTCCTTCAGCAGCTTCTCCAGCAGTTCCGTGCCCTGCCGGCTGGTGCTGTAGAACTTCCGCGGCCGGGCCTCCTCGGTGTTCCAGGAACTGGTCAGCAGGCCCTGTTTCTCCAGGCGGCGCAACAGCGGATAGAGGGTGTTGGCTTCGACGGCGAACCCGGCCCGGTTCAGGGCCTCCAGGAGTCCATAGCCGTAACCCGGGTGTTTGAGGATGGACAGGCAGGCCAGCACCACGGTTCCGCGGCGCAGTTCCTGCAGGTGTCCGCCCAGCAGATCTTCGTCCATGGGTAACACTATGGTGTGTAACACACACTAATGCAAGAGGCAGGATTCCTTTGAGCGATGAATGGCATACTCACCACATGATTGCCCTGCATGTACTTACGGTTACCGCTGCCTTGGTCTCAGGGCTCATGGTGCTTGTCTTACCCAAAGGTTCAGTTGCCCATAAGAGACTCGGGTGGCTGTACCTCGCGTCCACAGTGGTGATGGCGCTGTCTTCGTTCGGCATCTATGAACTCAGAAGCGGGCCGAGCCTTTTCCATGCGGTCTCGGTGATGATGCTGATAACAGTTGGTTTAGGCGTTTATCAGCCGTTACGGCGCAAAAGAAGCTCCACCTGGCTTTTCTGGCATCTCCTGCTCCTGCAGATCTCGTATGTCATGTTGGTCGTGACAGGCATAGCCCAGTTCTTTGACCGGCTGCCGTTTAGCAGCCCGGCCGCAAACGCGGTCGTTTTTCTCCAGCTTCCACTCATCACGGGCATCGTGTTTATTGCCCTCTCCGCCAGGTCTCACAGAATGACCCGTGTTCCTGCATAGAATTCGCGCACGGAAAGAGGTTGGATTGCCCCATGTCTTCCCTGTCTTTGGCCGCGGTGTGGCCGGCCGTCCACAATGAGCGCCAAGCACTCATTGAAGATCTTGAATCGCTCACCCCGGAGCAATGGGCCGCGCCCTCGCTCTGCGCCGGCTGGGACATTCATGACGTGCTGGCCCACCTCGTGGATACGGCGAAGACAACTCGTCTGCGCTTTCTCCGTGACATGGTTGCCGCAAAGTTTGATTTTGACCGGGCCACCGAACGCGGCGTCACCCGGGAACGTGCCGCGACCCCGGAGGCGACCCTGGCCGAGTTCCGTCGCCTGCGCGAAGCAACCAGGACGCCGCCGGCGGCCCCGGCAACCCGGCTCGTCGAAGCAATCGTGCACGGCGAGGACATCCGGCGTCCCCTTGGGCTCACAGGGACCTACCCGGGCGAGTCGGTCGACGCGGCCCTGCAGTATCAGCTCACAACAGGGGCCGCCCTGGGCGGAGGTAAGGAACGCGCGGTTGGATTCCGCCTGCAGGCTTCCGATTCACAGTTTGAGCACGGTTCCGGTCCGGGCGTCAGCGGAACCTCGCTGGCGCTCCTCATGGCTGTCTCGGGCCGCCCTGTTCATAGGGAAGATTTTTCAGGCGCGGGTGCCGCAGCATTCATCCGAAATCTGAAGGGAGCGTCTCGCTGAGCTGCCCCGGGCCGCAGGCCTTCTGCACACAGAAGGGGCCCGCCGGATAAATCCCGGCGGGCCCCTTCTGTGTGCAGGTCTAGTACCAGTTGTTGGCGTAGTGGAAGTTCAGTGCACCGCAGGGGCTTCCGTAGCGGGACTCTATGTAGCCCAGGCCCCAGTTGATCTGCGTTTTGTAGTTGGTCAGATA
>NZ_JBBPFS010000012.1:0-47560 GCF_038069765.1 Arthrobacter sp. G119Y2
TCCCATTCCGAACCCGGAAGCTAAGACCCACAGCGCCGATGGTACTGCATCCGGGAGGATGTGGGAGAGTAGGTCACCGCCGGACAAATTCTGGCAGAGAGGTTGAGGTCCGCACCGTGTGGTGCGGACCTCAGCTGTTTAAGCACCCGTTTGTTTAACCCCCGGTTGTTTACCCCGGGTTCTTTAGCAGCGGGTGTTCAGCTGCGAGTGTGTGGGGGTCCTGTCCTGGTGGGCGGGGCCTTACGTGTTTAACCCCCTGCTTTCCCCTCACATGTGTTGGGTTCCTCTCACGCGCAAGGGGTTCCTCTCACACGTGTTGGGTTCCCCTCACACGCGAGGGGTTCCTCTCACTCGAGATGGCAGCAACTGCACGTCTGAGCGCCCAGAAGAGCACTTACTGCCATCTCGCGGGGTGGGAGGGGTGACGTGGGCAGGTGCAGTCCACCAGACTGGACCCTGTGTCCCGCATGAGCATGAACCAGGCCTTCAACCAGCGGTTCAATTCCGGGCCGGACGTTGAGCGCACGGCCTTCTTCAGCGATGCAGTGTTCGCCATTGCCCTGACCCTGCTGGCCGTGGACATCAAGGTGCCGCAGGTACCCGCCGATGAACTGGGCCGCGCCGTCGGCGAGCAGCTCCCGGAATTCGCAGCCTACCTGCTGTCCTTTGTGGTCACCGCTGCCTACTGGCTCAGCCATCACCGCCTGTTCCGGCTGCTGTCCGGCTTCACCGTAGTGCTGCAGCGGTTGAACCTGACGCTGCTGCTCTTGGTTGCGCTGATCGGCTACGCCGCAGACATGATTGCCTTCTACAGCGACCAGGTGCTCGGCGTCGTCGTCTATGCCGTGATCTTGGGGCTCATTGGGGTAGCGAACACGGCCATGTGGATCTATGCCGGCTATCGGGGGTTGTTCCAGGATGACGTCCATCCCCAGCTTCTGGCATATGCGCGGACCCGTGTGGCTGTTACCCCTGCGGTATTCCTGCTCTCCATTCCGATCGCCTTTCTCAGCCCGGCGGCCGCCACCTTCTCCTGGGCCGCCATCGTCGTCGTCAATCTGCTGTTTAGGCTGTTGGGGAGCAGGGCTGCTGCGCCGGCGGAAACGGTCCCCTAATCTCCCGATTCGTTGTAATAGCCCTGCATCGGGTAGTCTTATATCTGCTTCTTACGGAGCAATGCCTGGAGGATTCGCCTAGCGGCCTATGGCGCACGCCTGGAACGCGTGTTGGGTTAACGCCCTCGGGGGTTCAAATCCCCCATCCTCCGCAAAAGAGAAACACCCCGGTCTTCGGACCGGGGTGTTTTTCTTTGTCTGCGGCAGGTCGCGGCAGCGGGGCTGTTCCCGCCGGGAGAGCTACCGCGCGGCCGGGGCGAGTTCCGGTTCGACGTCGGGCGCCGCCTCCTTCTCCACTCGCCCTGCGGCCCCGCTGTCCCGGGATTTCCCGACGCCGCCCACGGCCTTGGCGGCCAGCCACACCGACACGGCGCCGAGGGCCAGGCCTGCGAACACGTCCAGGACGTAGTGCCAGCCGAAGTAGACCGTGGCCAGGGTTGTGAGGGCCACGTAGACCCACATGATCCAGCGGGCCGCCCTGGGCAGGCGCGTCAGGTGTGCCACCAGTGCGGCCGTGAAGACGATGGAGGTGTGCAGGGAAGCAAAGGCTGCAATGCCGTGGACGGCGTCGGTGGCGAACGGATCCGCCAGCACCTCGATCCGGTTCTCGTACAGGGTGTCCTGCAGGCCGGAGACGGCGGTCTCGGGAAGGTCGCTGAAGGGTGCGGCGTCGTGGTAGATCGGGCCCAGGGACGGCAAGGCGTAGTAGCTGACGGTGCCGAGGATCCAGTTGAACGACAGCGCTGTGGCGTACCAGGCGCCGCGCTGCAGGTTATCGGACCAGACCAGAGCTGCGGCGAGGGACACGGGAACAAAGACCATAAAGATCATGTAGACGCCCGAGAGCAGCTCCGCACTGAAACCGGTGCCGAGCAGGCCCTGCAGGACGTCGGCGGGGTAGCTGCCGCCGGCCAGCCACTTGTCGGAGTCCTCCAGCAAGGCGTCGGTCAGATGCTCCTGCAGGAAAGGCAGGAAGCTCTTGAGATTCCGGTAGGACATGTAGGCGAGGTAGAAGGTGATCAGTCCCGCCACTGCCACGGCCAGCCGGGGCCCCGACCACCGTGTCCGCAGCACATCGGAGGCGGCTGCTCTCAGGCCTCCGAGCTTGCGTCGCCGGGCCAGGACGCGCGGTACGACGTCGGCAGCGATCATCAGCAGCACCATCAGCGGCAGCCGAACATAGCTGGGCCCCAGGAAACCTTCCGGATCCCGGATGGGCAGGTCCGCCCACAGGGCGGTCAAAAGCATCACCACGCTGAAGGCGAGGGAATTAAGCAGGGGAACGCCGAAAAGGCGCTGCCAGGCGGGCCGGTCGGCCGCGGCGCGGATAGTCATTAGACATGTTTATCCCAAGAAAGGGGCAAACCTTTATCAAGGAACCCTGATTATCAGTATGCTTTCAATCACACCTTCAGGCCGTGAATCCGCCGGCCAGCGCGGCCCTGCCCGCTGGAGGAGTTCTAGTTGTTCAGGGCAGCGTCCAACTGTTCCTGGATGGCGCTGTAGTCCATGGAATCCAGCATCAGCACCTCGTTGTCGAGCACCAGTGATGGAGTGCCCGGCAATTCGAGGTCCTGGGAGTCCTGGGAGTCCTGCAGATCCCTGGCCACCCGTTCCTTGAGCGCGTCGGAGTTGTAGTCGGCGCGGAACTGCTCCGTATCCAGGCCCAGGTCCCCGGCGTAGGAGACAAAGAGGTCTTCCACGTCTTCCTGGTTCTTCCAGTCCTGCTGATGCTCGAAGACGACGGCGGCCATCTCTTCCAGCGCACCCTGTTCTGCGGCTGCCTCCACCGCCCTTGCCGAGGTTTCGGCGTTCTGGTGCTTGGGCAGCGGGTAGTTGCGGACGAGGATGCGGACCTGGTCTCCGTAATCGTTCTTGGCCTGCTGGATCAGGGTGTCCATCATGGCGCAGTACGGGCACTGGTAATCGGTGAAGAGCACCAGCGTCGCCTGGGGATCGGCGGGATCGGTAATGGCCCTGGCATCCGCGGGAGCCACCTGATCCACGCGGTCCGTCGGGACGGCGGTTGCTGCCGGAACACTGGCCGAGGTTTCCGGTGCAGGGGAGTCCGACGACGTCCCGCAGGAAACCACGCCGCCGCTAACAAGCAGGCCGGCGATGAGTAGTGAGGGTAGAACCCTGCGCATAGTCCCCTTTCCTGAAGTGGCGAAGCGTGCGCAGAGGCACGCAGCGGGCACCGGGTGCAGTTGGCTTTCCTTTAATGGTTTCACCCGGTTCCGGGGGACTGGAAGCGGGGTGCGGCGTGATTTTCATCCGGCGGTCCTGTGTCCGGCGCAACGGCCGTCGCCATGCCGCGTCCAGCGGAGGGTAATCACCACCGTCAGCGGGCGGCCAGCCGCTCGATCCGCTCCCGGGCGGAGCGCTCGCTGGGCCCCTGCGGGCCGAGGCCCAGCCGGATGACGCCAAGCACGGCCTTTACCGGCAGCCGCATCGGAATCCGGAACGGACCCAGCCGCGGTTCCTTCAGCCCCAGCATCTGCCGGTGCCGCGGCTCCAGCGAGGCGACGGCGCCGGCAAACAGGACCCGGTAGCCGAACAGCTGGGAGCGCGGCAGCGGCGGCCGGCGCAGGAACCCCAACGCCTCCCGGACGTAGGCGCTGTCCCGCAGTTCGCCGTCGTATGCTGCCATCTGCGCGCGCAGCTCGGCCTCGGACCGCGGCGGATTGTCGATGCGCATCAGCTCCCCGGCCACCGCCCATTCGGAGACGTAGGCATCCGGTCCGCCGGGAATCGGCCCGCCGAAGCGCTGGTGGGAGCTCAGGAACGCGTCGGTGAACGCCAGATGTACCCAGCGGGCGATCTCCGGATCGTTCGCCGAGTAGGGGCGTTCGAGGCCGGCGGCGTCCTCGTACGTGCCGTGCACGCGTTCATGCAGCCGCAGAACCCACTCGGATCCGGAGCGGGCCGCCTTGGTGTCCCCGTAGGTGACGGTGAAGATCCAGCGGATGGTGCCGGCGAGCCGGCCCAGCGGATCCTCCTTGTAGTCGGAGAAATCGTGCACGCCGGCCATGGCGCCGGGGTGCAGGGCCTGCAGCAGCAGGGCACGGATGCCGGCAATGATCGGCGTCATGGACCCGTGAACCGCCCACACTGCCGATTCGGTGCCGAAATATCCCGTGTCGTCGCCCTTCGCCAGGTCCAGTTCCCACTGCGGGATTTCGGCGGCATTGTTGCTGAAGGTGCCGATCAGCTGCCGGCGCCAGGTGGAAAGTAGGTTGACCATCCTCCCAGTATGGTCCCGGTCTCTGAGAGCTGTATCAACACTGCGCCGGTAAGACCACGACGACGGGGGAACTCACCTGGAGCTATTGGCTGGGGGACTCCCCGCGCCGCAGAGCAGTTTTGGTTGATCCGTTGAAGGCACCGCGAGTCACGCAGGGACGCGGCCCGGCTTCTGGCTTAGGCTTCGTTCATGGCGGGTCAGGGCGGCGGAGTTGCTTCAGCTTTCGGGTTCAGGTACCAGTACCTGATCACTGTCGAGATCCTGCTCGACCTTTTCGCGAGTTCCGCTGCAAGTGACTGGGTTGTGGACGTAGACCGCGCAGCACAGGACTCCGCTGACATCATCGTACGGGGCTCCGTCACTGGGCCTGCCGAGCGAGCGATCCAAGTGAAGGCATCATTGGCTGAGTCGTCTACGACAATCGGCGTGACGAAAGTCCGTGAGGTTCTGGCGGCTCTGGCTAACGAGCACCCGACGGCCGCGTCGCGCGAGGTAGTAACAAACCGAACTGTGACGGCGCAGCTGAAGCGAAAACTCGCCGCTGAAAACGTGTGGCTGCCGTCTGCCGGTGAGAGGTTTGAACGACGTGCAGAGAAACTCAGCGACCTGACAAGTGCTTTGCTGCTCCGGATCAGTCGTCTGCGTAGCTCCGGGGCGGGCGGATTGGGCATTGATCTGCATTACCTGATACTGCGACAGCTGGTGGACATGGTTCACGAAGCAGGCTCCCGTCCCGTGGACCAGAGCATTACTCGGGAAGATGTCCGCAGCGTTCTTGAGGGGCCAGCACCAGTGCTGTCCGATGCTCTGGGAGCCCGCCGTTGGGGCATAAGCATCCAAGTCCCCAGGGGCAATTACATCGAACGTCCAGCTGTGACCCAGTTCTTGCGAGACGTCCTCCCCGGCACGGCAAGTTTCAACGGATCGCCACCGGTCGCTGTCATTCATGGGATGTCAGGGACAGGTAAAACCTCTGCGGCTAGCCAGTTCGCCCGTTCCCGTCTGGAGTACGTTGCGTTCATACTGTGGCTTGATGCCTCATCCCCCGAGGTATTAAAAACTCAGCTGCCCGCGGCTTTGGACGAACTGGGCGTACGAGTTCCGATGGTGGAACCGACCGCTGAGGGCCTCATGGCATTGCTGGGTGAGCTGCCCGTTCCATGGCTGCTGGTCCTAGACGGTGTGCGAACGATAGAGGAGATCGATGCGTGGGTGCCCCGGAGCGGGTATGGATCAACGCTCATCACCACCACCCGGGCTGACTGGCCGCAGGACTTCGCGCCAGCCCTGCGCTTGGGCGAATTCAGCCGGGTAGAGGCTCGGGAATTTGTCGCGGAACGCCTCAAACAACCAGAGTCAACGTGGTCATCCGAGCAGCTGGCGGCTTGTGATGAGATCGCAGGGCGGCTCTCGAACTGGCCGCTGGCTCTTGAACTTTCGATTAGCTGGATTCAACGTCGCGGGTCATCCTTAGACGCCATGGGCCAATTCGCAGAGCGTGTCGAACGCCTTGATCTGGACGACGCACACCTGCTGCCACATGGCTACCCAAGAACAGCTGCTCAAGTGATCGTCGATCTGTGGACTGAGCTGTCACCGACAGCGCAGCGGGTGATGTCTGTCCTTCTGCTGCTGGGTGGCAACCGCGTGCCCGAACGTCTGATTGCTGACTGGGGACTATCTATCGACCTACCTGTGGGTGAAGCGCTGGAAGAACTCTTCGCTGCGTCGGTCATTCAACGGGTCGTCGCCACGAGTGGAGCTCCACACGACTACGACGAGACCATTGAGGTTCATGACTTCCTGAAGCTCATCGCGCAGACCCGCGGTGTGGAACTGGACGGTGCCACTGTTCTCTCCCTGGTCAGGACAGCTGACCAGTCTTTAGCCTCTTTGACCGAGGCCGACCGATTCCGCGAGGGCGCTACGCTTATTCATCCGCTCGACCATCTTCTCCGTGAATTGGTAGAGACCCTGCGCGAAGAACCCATGGTGCTAATTCAATTGAGCGTGTTAATGCATAACCTTGCGCAGGTAGCGGTCCTCACTTCGAATGTGCCTGTGGCTCGAGTTTGGTACGTTGCGGCCTTTAATGTGCGTCTGGCCGATCCAGAACACTTTGAGGGGACACCCGAAGGAATCCAAGCGCAGTTGCAGACGCTGGCTGGTGCGGCCACAGTCATGGCGCGTCAACACGATCTCGCAGGCCTGCAGAGCACCGCTGAGCAGGCCCGCGATCTCGTGAAACGGATGGATCCGACCTCTTACGATGCGCAAACGCGAGCAGCGGTCCGGAGTATTCATGAGAATGTTGCCCTTCGCTTGCCAGCGTCCCTTGACCAGTTCAGTGCTTTGAGCCAGTTGATCTCCGAGGACAAGGACGCTTCAGGTATTCCTATGGGAAGCGTCAAGGTGAGGGAGCTGCAGAACGAGTTAGAGCAGGCCGTCATGCTCGTTGAGGCAGACCAGTGGCATCTGGCACTAGACCGGGCACTGGGCGCAGCGAACTACGCTCTCGAGGAGAGTCTGCTCGTTGATTGGATACTCGATCGCTTGTTGGACATCGGCTTTGTGCTCATGCTGGCTGTCGCCCGCCGCCAGCATGAGCTGCCGGAGAGCCTGGTTGGTTGCCTCCAGCGGGTGATTGCTTGGTTCCACGAGAACCCAGCTGAACTGGAGCAACCAGAAAAGCAACGACTCCATCTGTTGCAAGGCCTGGCGACCGGTAAGTCGTCAGACCTTCGGACAGCCATCGCGAGCCTACCCAGGCCGGAAGAGCGTACTCCCATGCTCCAAGCCTGGTGCGAGCTAGCCAGCGTGGTTGCGGATCAACTGGATCGTTTCCGCCGTCGTGAGGCATTCGCCAACCTGCCTGAATTCGTCACTGTCGAGATAGCCGTAGACGGTGGCGACGATATCAATTACTGGCAGGAGATTGACCCCTCGGATGGTATGCCACTGCTGTGGGTGTGCACGGCGAGCCGGGTCCGTTACGGCTCCGGAGGGAAGACCGACCCCCTGCGTGAAGAATTCATGGCTGCTGGTCTGCCGCGGTCAGGCCAGGGGGACGGAATGCAGTGTGCTCACGGATGGTCGGCCATTCTGCGGGGAAACGCACTCACCATCAACGATGGCGACGGCATCTCCCGGGTCCTCGCCGACGGCCTCGAAACAGTGTTCTGCCAGCACATTCGCGCTGTCTCGGGGCTCGTGCTTGTCTACGGCGACCGGGCCTTATTCACGACAAGCCAAGGCCCCATGCCCTCCGGATGGGTGCCCCTTGCCGTGGTTTTCGAGACCTCGCCGGCCGACGTGCCTGCCCCCACCTCTGACGGCCCCCAACCACGTTCACAGGCGAGGTTGCGGCAACGCATGCTGGACTGGTGGAGACGGCTTTCAGGGCAGGGATTCGTCTAGGCGCCGAACCCATGTTCGCGTGCTTAGGTCTCCGCATTCGTATGGTGTTTTCATGCTCGCCTGCCAGCGGAACCGACGGCACTCTGCGCCTCCGGTCCGGCACCGCAGGCACCAGACCCCGGCAGAACCGCCTACCGCAGGAGGATGTTCACCGGCACCGAGCCGGAGCCGCGCCGCATCTCGCGTTCCAGCACGCCGGAGCGGTTGGCGGCGTCGTCGCGCAGGATCTCGGTGACCGAGCCCAGGAACCGGGACAAGTCCACCTTGTCCTCGGGCGCGGCGAGCAGCAGCTGGAAGCCGAACTCGTGCAGCGCGTTGATGGACGCCTCGGCAAAGGACAGTGATGACTTCACGAATGCCTCATCCATCATCACGGTCCCGTAGGTGCTGAAGCCCTGCGAGACAATGCCCAGCTGGTAGGCCAGCGCGGAGGCCATGATGAACGCGGTGAACCGCTGGCCCTCGCCGCCGGACATCAGCGACGCCTGCAGGTTGGTGTACGCCTGGCCGTTGGCGAGGCGGTGCGTGCAGGTGATGGTCACGTGGGAGCGCACATCCAGGACCTCCGCCCGCCAGCGGCGTTCCTCCGGATCCTTCAGCCGGTCCACCAGGTTCTCCAGTGCGGTGTAGCGGGCGTCCATGTCCGCTTTGTTCTGCCGCAGGCCCATCATCGGCAGCGCGTTCTTCAGTTCCGTGCGGAACTTGTGGGCGGCGTCGGGCACCGTGGTTTTGACCTCGATCTCCAAGTGGCTGTCCACATGGTATTCCACCCGCTGCAGCACCGAGTTCAGCGGCAGCAGGCGCGAGGAAATGCTGCGCCGTTCCTCGTCCAGCAGGGCGAGCAGATCGCTGAAGCGCTCGTAGGTGCGGTTGTTGAAGTATTCGCGGAACTCGGTTTCGTGCTGCGGCAGGCCCTCGGACACGATGCTCTCGAACCGCTCCGCATAGGCGCCGGCGGCATCCACCGAGGTGCCGAAGTCCGAGCCCCACTTGTCCGTGAACGTCTCAAAGGTCCGCTCAAGCCGGTTCTTCGTTTCCAGCAGCGTCTTTTCCAGCCGGGCACCCTCGGTAATCAGGGTCCGCTCCACCTCGGAGGCGGCCTCCTGCAGGCGCACGACGTCGGTGATCTCGCCGAAGGGGGCAAACAGTTCCTCCAGCGCCTCCTGCAGAGACGCATCCAGGGCGCCCAGCGCCTTGGCGGCCAGGGTGTCCCGGCGGGCGGTTGCGGCGGCGAGCTGTTCCCGGGTGCGGGCCAGATCGCCCTTGAGCACGCCGATCTTCTCGATCGCCGCCGTATGGTCCAGCTCGGCGGTGTCCAGCTCGAAGCGGATCTGCTCCAAGTCCGTGTTCGCATCCCGGGCGGAATCGAGGGCATCGGTGGCGGCAGCAACGGCGTCGCGCTGCGAGGAGGCGGAGAGCTCCTCCCAGGTGCGGGTGTCGGCGGCGACGCGGCGGACCGCGGCGAGCCGGCTGACCAGCTCGGCCTGGGTCTGGGCCTGCGCCTGGGAGCGGGTGTCGGCCTCCCTGTAGCGGTCCCGCAGGGTCAGCAGCTCATTGCCGAGGGCGGCGACGGTGTCCTTGTTGTCAAAGCCCAGGACGTTGTCCGAGGCCTTGGCGTGCCGGTCATCCTTCTCGGTGGTGGAGGAGTTGCGCTTGACCGCGCCGCCCAGGCTCACGCCGCGGGAGAGCCCGGCGAGCTCATCCGGATCCTCCACGCAGACAAAGTCGTAGTGGGCGGTGATCTTGCGGGCGACCCAGCGGCCCATCTCGGAGTCCTGCGTGACCAGCTTGGTGATCAGGTCCCGCGGCCCGGGCTCGGAGGGTCCCTCGACGGGAACACTGACGTCAATGCAGCGCAGGAATCCGTTGAGGTTGGTTTCGGAGAGGTAGCGGGTGACGGCGCGCATGTGCTCGCCGGACACCAGCAGCGCGGTGGCGAGGGAGCGCAGCGTGCGTTCGGCGGCCGGACGCCACTGCTGCTGCTCCGGCTCCAGGTCGATCAGTTCGGCGGCGAACGGCAGGTCCGCCTCGTCCAGTCCGGTGGCGGCGCAGATCTTTGCGCGCTGGTCCAGGGATTCCTGCCGGATGTTGGAGGTGCGGCGGCGGAAGGAGCCGATGTCGTTTTCCAGCTTGGCGATCTGCCCCTTGAGCTGCCAGGCCTGCCCGTGCGCGTCGGAACTGCGCTCGCGGGCTGCCTCCACCTCCAGGGTCAGGGACTTCACCAGTTCGGCGGCGCGGCTGCGGGCGGTGGCGAGGCCGGCAGGGGAGAAGTCCACCTCGATGCCGGCGGCGGCCAGTTCACCGCGGGCGGTTTCCTCCAGCGCGACGCGGGAGTTCAGCTGCACGACGGCGGCCGCCAGTTCGCGTTCGAGCGTGGCGATGGTGCCGCCGCCTTCTTCGCTGTACCGGGCGGTGAGGGCGTTCAGCTTCTTCTTCAGCTCGTTCCGGCGGGTTTCCGCGGCGGACAGCTCGCGGGCGCCGGTTTCCTCCTGCGCGGTGAGCCGGGCGACGTCACGCTCGTGGCTGGCCAGGGTCAGGCGCTGCCGATAGGCGGGCAGCCCGTCCTTGGTGAGGGCGCGGTTGTGCCGCAGTTCGGTGTCCGTGGCGGTGTAGAGCCGGTGCAGGTCCGGGACGTCGGCGAGGTGGTCGCGCTGCTGGCGGGCGCGTTCGAGCTGCCGGCGGATGCTGCGCAGGTGGCTGAAGTCCTCCACCGCTTCATCGGCTGCGGCCAGTGTTTTGGGGGTGTCCAGGACATTGGTGCGGAAGAAGTCGTTGACCGTTCCGCCCAGGCCCTTGCCGGTCTGCAGGATGCGCAGCAGCCCGAAGGCCTTCTCATCCTCCACACCCAGGGCGGTGCGGAAGCGTTCAGCGAACATCTTGTGCGAATCGAAGATGGCGGCGCCGGGCAGCAGCGCTTCGAGACTGCCCTTGGTGAAGCGGCCGCGCATTTCGGTTTCCAGAGTGCGGATGTCCAGCGGCCGGTTGTGCACGGCGTAGAACCGGCCCACGTGATGCTCGGTGCCGTTGGCGGGCAGGTCCATGAGAACGGAGAGCGAGGTGATCTGGCCCAGTCCGTTATCGAAGGTCAGGCAGACGGCGGACCAGGTGGCGCCGGGGCGCTGGTAGGCGGTGCCGTCCGCGCCGGCCGTGCCGCCGCCGTCGGGCCCGTTTCCGTTGCCCGAGCCCTGGGTTCCCAGGCGGCCGCGCATGTAGGAGAACGCGGTGCGCTTTTCCTCGGCCAGGCTGCCGCCGTTGTTCTGGGCGGCCTCGTTCATTTTCGGCCGGGCGTCCATGACCTGGAGCATCGCGTCGAAGATGGTGGACTTGCCCACGCCGGAGTCACCGGTGAGCAGGGTTCCGGCGCGGTCCACGTAAATGGTGTGCGCGCCGTCGAACGTTCCCCAGTTCACGATCTGCACGGAGGAGAGCCGGTTCTGGCCGGGGTTGATCAGGTCGCCCATGGGAAGGGTGGTTTCGATGCTCACGCGATGTCCTCGCCGTCGTTGGCTGTGGCCTGTTCGGCCAGTGTGGGTTCGGCCGGAGCGGGCTCGGGAAGCGCCGGGTCGGGCAGCTCACCGGAGGCGTCCGTCAGGGCCTGCATGAAGGTGACAATGTCACCGATGTGTTCATAGGGCAGCGCCAGCGGCAGGGCACCGGAAATGACCCAGATGTTCTCCACCTCGGTGGGCAGCAGCAGCCGGCGTTCCTGCACCAGCTTGCGGATGGCGGCGTCGGCCACGTCCTCGACCGACTTGGCGTCGCGCTGGCCCGGATCGACGTAGCCCTCGATGATTTCCAGGATGTCGCTGCGGGCAATCACGGCGTCGTTGCCGGTGCCGGCGTGCCGGTCCAGCAGCAGGCGCATGCGCAGCAGCAGCAGGGTTTCCTCGCGGGTCATTTCGCGCTGGCGCTGCAGCACTGCGGTGTGCGGTTCGGGCATGTCCACCGGGCGCAGCAGGGCTACCTTGCGGTCCTCGTCGATGACCAGGGTCAGGAACAGTTCACTCAGCCGGGTGCGCAGTTCGGCCTGGTTGTCCACCACCGTGTTGTAGACGTTGTCCGAGCTGGTGGCGTCCAGGTACGGGCCGCGCAGCAGCCGGATCAGGGCCTGGCGCAGCTTCAGCGGCAGGGTTCCGGTGTCGCCGGGGAACAGTTCGGGTCCGTCGACCAGGACGTCCCGTTCCGCGGCAGCTTTGTCGGTGTAGTCGTCCGCGTAGGGATCGTCGTCGACCTGGTTGGTGGTGCCGGCGGTGCTGGTCGGATCGAGGCTGGTTTCACTCATGGGTGGGGGCTTTCGCGACGGCGACGGCGGGCAGCAGCGCGGTGCGCTCGCTGCCGTCGATCTGGGTAAAGGTGACGGATTCGGGTTGTGCGGCCAGCCCGGCGGGGGTGCTGCCGCCGCGGGAGGCGAGGGAGAAGTCCGCGGAGCCGGCTTCCAGCGCCGCCGAGAGCAGGGCGCGGATGCTGTTCAGGTGCCGGTCCTCGGGGGCGAGTTCGGCGAAGATCTCACCCACCGTGGCGGTGCCGCGTTTTCCGGCGGCCCGGGTGACGGCGTCGCGCAGTGCCCGGCGGTTGGCCTTGGGTGTGCGTGCGGAGCGGTGGATGTCCGCTTCGCTGAACGACGGCGGTGCCGGCAGCTTGGGCGGCGGGGCGTGGTCTTCGGGGTTAAAGAGGTGCACCATGCCCAGGGATTCGAAGGCCGCGCCGTACAGCTGGGGTGCCGGAACGACGGCGGTCCGGCGCTTGCTGCGCGGTGCCTTGTGGATCGCGGTCTCGGCGGTGCGGATCAGCTGGCGCAGCTGGACCGATTCGCGGTACTCGTCGCTCTGCACGTAGGTGTGCATGGATTCGGAGAGCCGGCCGTAGATGCGGTGGATTTCGGTGGCCTGGCCGCGCATATCGCTGATCAGCCGGTGCAGGCTTTGCCGGTCTTCGGGGCTCATGTCCTCGGCGAAGTCCCGCTCGAGCACCTCGGCGATGGCGGCGCGGAAGCGGTCCTGCTGTTCGGCGTCGTTCAGGAAGGCTGTGAAGCCCTCGTAGGTGCGGCCTTCGCTGGTGTTGCGCAGCTTGCGGTCCGCCTCGAGGATTTCGCCCATGGTCAGGCCCTTGGCGGCGTTGGATTCCACCATTTCCTGGCGCAGGGCGTGCAGCATCTTCTCCAGTCCGTCGCGCATCCGCTTGAAGTCCGCCGGCAGTGCGGCTGCGAGGTCCAGGATGTCCTGCGCTGCTTCGACGGCGGTCTCACCGTCGACCGGGGCCGGAGCCTCGCCGGATTCCAGGGCGCGGATCATCTCCTCGCGGCGGGCAACTTCCTCTTTCAGCACCGCGATGCGTGCTGCGGGGTCCGGGTTGGTTTCGTGGGCCAGGTTTTCCACCCTGTCCAGCAGGGTGGCCAGCCGGGAGGAGTTCAGGCTGGTTTTGTCCGAGGTGAAGCCGTCCAAGTAGGAGAGGTAGCGGACCGAGGACTCAGTAAGTTCGTAGACGAACCGGCCGTCGACGCGGGGGCGGGCCAGGAAGCGGCGGGCCACCCAGTCATCGGCGTAGTTCTTTCCGGTCCAGTCCTCGCGCAGGCTCACTCCGGAGATGCGCAGCTGGCGCAGGAATCCGTCGGTCATGTTGTGGAATTCCTCGAGCGGAATCCGCGGCCGGGTGCGGCTGAAGGCTTCCCGGAACAGGGCCAGCACCCACGGATTTGCGGTGGTGAGTTTCCAGCCCGGTGTGGCTTGGAGCCGCTGCAGTTCCGCCCAGTGGGCCACCGCGTTTTCGATAAAGGACATTCTGCGCTTTCCGGACCGGGAACAGGACAAACGGGCCTTGTCGATTTTAGCTGTCGGCAGGCCGGAAGGTGGCATCGGCGGGGAGCCGGGCGGCGGGCCGCTAGGTGTACTGAGACACCACGTTAATTACACGGCGATATAGGTGAAGACCTCTTAGGTTGGTGGTTACCACACCGGTCCGAACCTAAGAGGTCTTCATGTCCCACCGTAATGCCCGTCTGGCTCCTGCCGGAAGAATGATCCTGATCCAGCGCGTCACCGAGGGCCGGCCCGTCGCGCACGTAGCGAAAGAAATGGGCATATCCAGGCCCACCGCCTACCGCTGGGTGACCCGCTACCGGGATCAAGGACTGCCCGGTCTGGAAGACCGATCCTCCCGACCGAAGTCCTGCCCGCACGCCACCAGCGCAGAAAAAACGGCCGAGGTCCTGGCTGCTCGCACCGAGCACCGCTCCGGGCCCTCGGACCTCGCTGCCCGGACCGGTGTCGGTGCCCGCACGGTCTCCCGGATCCTGGCCCGCGCGCACGTTCCCAAGCTCTGGGGACTTGGACCCGCTGACCGGGATCCGGATCCGTGCCTCACGTGCCACGGAACGCCGCTACGAACGCGACGCACCCGGGGACATGATCCACATCGATGTGAAGAAACTCGGCCGGATCCCGGACGGAGGCGGCTGGCGGGCGGACCCGAACCAGTCCGTCCGTAACCATGCCAAAGGGCATACCCGGGTTGGTTTCGACTACGTTCACGTGGCTGTCGATGATCACTCCCGGCTCGCGTTCGTCGAGGTTCACCCGGATGAGAAGGGCGTCACCTGCGCCGGGTTCCTTACTCGGGCCGCAGCGTTCATGGCCGCGAACGGGGCACCGGTGAAACGGGTAATGACGGATAACGCGTTCGCTTACCGGCTCTCCAAAGACTTCCAGTCCGTGCTGGCCGGCCTGGAGGCCAAGCACATCCTGATCAAGCCAAGGCATCCGTGGCAGAACGGCAAAGCTGAACGCTTTAACCGGACCCTGCAGGAAGGCTGGGCCTACCGGCACGTCTTTACCTCGAACCAGGCCCGTACCGATGCCCTCCAGCCGTGGTTAGACTTCTACAACCACCAACGCCCGCACGGCAGCCTCGGAGGCAAAGACGAAGGCGACAAGAATGGCACAACGTGTACAGGTACAGCTCCTCGACGATATCACCGGTGAAGAAGCTGCAGAAACCGCCACCTTCGACCTGGACGGTGTCGCGTACGAAATTGATCTAACGGCGGAGAACGCCAGTTGGCTGCGCGAAGAACTGAGCGTCTATCTTGAAAAGGGTCGCAAGGTACGCGCGGACGGTCGCGGTCCCAACAGCGCTCCACTCCACCTTCCCGAAATGAACCCCACGGTATCCGCGAGTAGGCTGAAAAGAACGGTTACAGCCCCAGCAGCCGGGGTCGGGTCAGTAAAAGTATCATCGAGGCATACCATGCAGCCAACTCCTAAGCGGATTGCAGCCTAGAACCATCCATTGGGCCTTGTTATAGAGCTTCTTCCGGCCCGATTCAGGGTTACCGAGTGGTGGCCGGTTTTGCCGACGTCCAGGTCAAGGAAAACGTATTGCTTTCATGTTCCAGATGCAATTTTGTTGATCCTTGGGTCATCCGTACTCAGGCGGCCGGTTGAGCGGCTTAGAGTGAGAAGGAGTCCGGTGGCCGCAACCTTTCCGGTCACGACCACCGGGGGAACTGCTTCAGCGGGTCACGCAACGGCACGCAGGTAAGCTGACGACAGGCTGGAGTATCCCGGCGATCGCTTGGGGGCCATTTGGGGTGTTGCACACGGTAACTAACTGCCGCATGCGGGATCCGGACGGTGTCCGGCATGCGGCACCTCTACTGCCTCAGGCTCGCCGCGACCTCGAGAATTCGCGCGTGATGAACGCCACGGCATTTTCGAGCGCCTCAGTCGCTAGGGGTGAATGACCGGCAAACATATGCCAGACGTGGAACATCTCAGGCCAAACCTCGAGGGTTATTCGGACACGCTGGTGGGCCAGGTTCCGACCGAGATCGAGGGCATTGTCGAGCATGACCTCGTTCTCGCCGATCTGAATGAGCGTGGCGGGCAGAGCACGCACATCGGCGAAAACCGGAGACGCGTCGGGGTCGGTCGGGAGTGCTCCCTGCAAGAAGGTGGCCGCTAGCTGGTTGAGGGTCGTTTCGTTGACTAAAGGGTCAAGACCGTCTCGCGTCCGCATGGATGCGCCGGTGTTTGTCAGGTCCGCCCAGGGCGAGATGGACACGGCTGCGACGGGTAGGTCCAGCCCGCGGTCCCTAGCCCATCTCATGACCGTGATCGCCATGGCACCTCCCGCTGAGTCTCCGGAGACTGCGAGGGATCCCGTGTGGAGTCCCCGGTTGACGAGTTCCTCGTACACGGTGAAGACGTCCTGAATGGGGGTAGGGAATGGATGTTCGGGGGCCTGCCGATAGTCAGGGACATAGACCGGGATGCCGAGTCTCTTGGCGTATTCACCCGTGAGTACTCGATATGGTTCGACGGCGCCGTGCACGTAACCGCCACCGTGGATGTACAGCAACGCTCGACTCTTATCAGCATTGTCCGGGGTCACCAACATCGTCGGCACTCCCCCTAGGGTGGTGCTTTCGAAGCTGACGCCGTCAGGAGGCGGCAGTAGGTCCGCGAGCTCCTGGGAATAGACCTCGCGGGCCTTTACCCACGGAACATCTGGTTGCCCGAGAAGGGCGGGGCCGAGGTACCGAGCGGCGTGCTGCCATCCGGCGAGCATCCGAGCCAGATTGGGTTCAAGGGGCATAGTGGTGGGTCCTTTCATAGAGCGCCGAGCTCCCGACGTTTGACGGAAGCGAGAGGCACTATCGGTACCTTGCAACATTGACACTTGCGTTAAGGTCAAATAGGGTCGAACCGTGCGTATCGGAGAACTTGCAGAACGGACGGGAGCTACCCCGCGGCAGCTACGGTTTTATGAGTCCTGTGGGCTCCTCAGCGCAACCCGGGAGGGGAATAACTACCGGAGCTACGCGGAGTCGAGCGTGGGGCGCGTAGAGCAGATCCGCGGCCTCCTCGAGGCGGGCCTCTCCACACGCATGGTCGGGGAGCTCCTACCGTGCTTTGATTCCCCACAGGACTCCATCCATTTCGTTGGTGTCACTCCCGAGATGGCGGCTGAGCTCGAGCGAGAGCGGAATCGCCTCGATCGCCTGGTCGGTATCCTCACGCGCAACCGCGACGCGGTCACAGCCTATTTGCAGCGGCTGAATTCTCTGCGGGACGAAGCCGGGGGCGTTGCTCGCCCATAGGAACTCTGCCGCCTTCTCTCCAGCCCCCAGCAAGGCCGTTTAGCAGTGGAAATCGGGACATGTGTCGCTGTGAGTCACAACTTCCTCGTGTTGCGCGAATACACCGTCGAAGGCGAACGCCTCGCCCTGCCCATGTTGCTAAAGGGCTGGCCGGGTATGCTGCGGCTACCAAGCAGACCGATGCCCAGAGCCCGCGCTGAACGTGACTTACCTGCACACCGACTGGAAAGTCGCCGGATTCGCCACGCCCGGAGCACACCGTTCCGGTGCTATGGCCGAGGAAGAGAAAGCCGAACGGCGGATTGACCGGGGGAGCGGGACCCGAGTCTGAGTAAAACGGATTCTGGCCCCGTCCTTGGGTGCCTGGCAATCCCTGAGTGCGCGGGCGGCGGCCTCCGCCGCCAGCTCCCCCGGCCGCCGCCATTACACGCTGCGCGTCCACACCACCCAGTACAGGCCAAGCCCCGCACGGCCGGCCTAATACAAAGCGAAAGGCCCTGCTGCGCTTCGCTCCGGAGTGAAAGCCTCTTTTTGCCTTGTGGGTGGCTGGGTATCTCCGTCATACAAGGCCACCGATCGTAGCCCTCCGGGGGCCCGTCCAGTCAATCCACGCGCCCAAACACCGTCACGCAGTCCGTCCTCGACCGGCTGAATCGGTGGGGGCCTCGCATGGCGGGGCAGAAAGGAGGTGTGGCGAATGAGCATCGACCACGCGTTGCAGCTCACTACCGCGGTAGTGCAGCTGGCAACGGCAGTCGTGGCTCTACTCACCGCACGAAGCGTGCTCTTAATGAGCAAACGCTCCCGAGGGCGAACTCGGAAGCGTAAGCGACGTGCAAGGAAGTAGTCACACAACCCCCGGTGGTCGTGACCGCAAAGGTTGCGGCCACCGGGCTCCTTCTCACTCTAAGCCGCTCATCGAAGAAAGGAAACAGCAATGATCGTCTTGAATCTGGTGCTCTCAGTCCTGGCGCTGGGCGCCGTCACCGCCGCTTGGGCAATAGTGAGAAAGCACCACCACAGCTAGACCCGCTGCGGTCCCGGCACCTGCCGGGGCCGCTGCAGTCTTGAACCTAGATGCTGCGCTTACGCCCATACTCAGCCCGGGCAGCCAGGACAGACGTCGTCAAAACCCAGAGCACTCCTGTGACCGTGTCATCCCAAGCGTCGGCTCGGACAAAGAAACTGATGCTCACCCCGGCTGTAACAACCGCCGCCCATGCCCAAACAATCCACGTCCGGCTTTGTCTCCTAGCCGTTGGTTCCTGAGTCATGCGTTCACTCTATGCCAGGGCCCTAGGCCGCCGAAGATTCTGGTCGGCCACTGTCCTGGTTTCCGCTGGCGCTTCAACCAGGAAACGGGCGTCCGCTCCGCGGCCGGCTCTTTGGCCCGGGCCGCACCGTCGCAGAGCTCCGGACCCCCCGAACCTGATGTGTCTACGACGTTTTTTGCTGCTGTCCTTCGGATCATACGTGCCCGCTCCAGCCCGTCTAGCCCCTCCTTCGTCGGGGCCTGCGGCCCGCAAATTTTCCTCCGGCGCTCCTGCGTCGCTTCTATCCTCCGGAAATTTTCCGACCCTTGCCCTGCGGGTAGACAGGCTTCCGTCGGGCACAGCTCCGCAAGCTTCGCCAGCAGGCAAAGAACAACGGGGGAGGGGCCAACTGCTGGACCACCATAGGCCCCGAGCCACCCGCAACCACAGGAGCAAAAACCTTGAAACCCAGTTCACCACCAAGGACACCAGTGAGACCGTGCAGGCCCCGCAGCTGCCCGCCGATGACCGCACCGGCGACGGCTACGACTGGATCGACACCCTCGCCGATACCCCGTGGGCCGTGCTGCCCAGCTGGGGCAGTGAGGGATGGGACGCCGGAGCCTGGCCCTACATCATCTTCACCGCCGCCAAGCACACCGACGCTGCAGGCCCGCTCTACGGGTACGGCCTCTACATCGAAGGCGACACCGAAACGCATTGGTTCCGCACACAGACCGCGTGCCATGTGGCGATCACCGAAGCAGTGTTCGGCTTCTGGAAGCTGGGCCAGTCCCAAGGACCGGAGGACCTGCCCGAGGCCGCCGCCGAACTGCCCAGCCGCTACCGCAAGCCCTACTTTGGTTGGATTCCCGGACGGGAAACCGTAGAGTAACCGACCAGCCGGGCCGCGCCCGTTCCCCCCAAGGAGGCGCGGCCCGGCCCTCGCAGAACTCGGGCCGGGCCAGGTCCCAGGACACTATGAGCGGTCCTGCGCTTCGCTCCGGCCTGAATACTTCGGGCCGCTCCTTCGTCGCGGCCACCGGCCGACCCGCTGCAGCTAGGAACCAGCACCGGCCGCCCACCAACCAGCGCTGAAAATCAGCGGCCCTGCGCTGCGCTCCGGACTGTAGCCGGCTGCTCCTTCGTCGCATCCGGGATTTGTCTACGACGTTTTTTGCTGCTGTCCTGCGGATTATGCGTTCCCGCTCCACAGCGTCAACCGGCTCACGCCGGCTGCAAGCATCCACGTATTTATCGGCGCTTCGCTTATTTCCGCCCAAAACGTTTCTGCTCTTGCGCCTGCGGCGTTGAGCACTGCTCCGACGGGAACAGCGAGACAAGCTCGCCAGCAGGCAAAAAACAACGGGGGAGGGGCCAACAACCCGACCAGCGCCACCGGTCCCGAACCCAACTCACCTTTCCCCAAAAAACAGGTAGAAAACCCCTAGAATAAGCGGAAAAATGCTGTTTATTCAGATGAATAAATGGGAAAATAGAAGCAGCACCACCGCACGGACTCACACTAAACGACGACGAAACCTGAGGAATGAGTGCCATGACTATCACCGTCTACACCAGGCCCGGCTGCTCACCGTGCAAGCTCACCATCCGGAAGTTCGAAGCGGCCGGACTGACACCTCAGGTAGTGGACATCAGCACCGCTGAAACAGCAGTGGACTACATCTCCAACGAACTCGGATATGCCCAGGTCCCCGTCGTCGTTTACGACAAGGATGGTTCCGAAGATCACTGGTCAGGACTGAACCCGGACAAGATCAACCAGGTCATCGAGCTGGAGAAAGCCCACTAACCCATAAAACGCAGCACACCCACCTACCCAAAGGAAGCTGATCATCATGGCAGGCGAAACCACCCTCACCGTTACTGGAAACCTCACCGCTGACCCGGAACTGCGCTTCACTCCCAGCGGGTCCGCCGTCGCAAACTTCACCATTGCCTCGACCCCCAGAACCTTCGACCGGCAGGCCAACGAATGGAAAGACGCAGACACTTTGTTCCTGCGCTGCAGCGTTTGGCGGGAAGCAGCTGAGAACGTGGCTGAATCCCTCACCAAGGGCACCCGGGTCATCGCCCGCGGCGAGTTGAAGCCGCGCAGCTATGAAACCAAGGAAGGGGAGAAGCGCAACGTCATGGAGTTCGAGGTTGAGGAAATCGGCCTGTCGCTGCGCTACGCGACCGCGAAAGCCAGCCGCGCCAACAAGCCAGCACCGGAAAAAGGAGCCGCTACCGGGGCCGAGCCGGCCGCGGGAGAAACCTGGGCGAGCTGGGCACAGTAATCAAGAGCTTCAGCGCCGGTGGATACGCTGGCACCGGCCCATCCCCTTCCCACCAAGAACGCGAGAGAACGGCAGACATGTCACATCAGGAACAACTCAGAGAATGGGCCCGAGGCTCCTACACGCTGGAAGCCGGAACGGAATTGCTGCTGCGGGCCTTCGGCGGCCGCTTCGCAGCCCCAGGGAAACCCTGGATCCGCACCAGTTCCAATGCTGACGGAGAAACGACCGAGGCGTGGATCGATTTCGCCGCCAGCCCGGAGCATGCAAACAGCGGAGCATACTCAGGAGGCGAACGGCGATTCCTGCTCCTGGCCGCGTCCTTCGGAGAAGGAGTCCCCGTTGTCCTCTCAGATATTCTCTCCGGGCTGGACCGCGAAACCGTTGTTCTCGCCCTGGCCGCAGTCTCGCACGCCGCCGGAAGCCACCAGCACTCCGGGATGAGTTTCCACGAGGACGGCCGGCCAAAAGCTTTCACGCATCGGCCTTCCCTGTACCCGTGGCCGGCGGAAACCCTCCCCGGAACCTCGACCAGCTGAGGGGGGAACTGTGAGCCGTCAGAAGCCGGCATCTTTCACCCCCTACTTTAGGGTGGAGGATGCCGAGCAGGTGCGGGCAGCGTTCCTGGCCGCCGGCCGCGCCGAAGGGTATGAGTCCGTGTCAGACTTGATCGAAGCAGCAGTGCTCCGCGAGGTGCGCCGGCTGCAGCGCAAACACAACAAGGGCAGGAAATGGGAACCGGTCAAAGCCGGCGCCCTCCGCCCCGGCCGGCGCACCCTCACCGAAGAGGGACGCCAGGCACCATAGATTTCCTTCGTTGGTTGCGGAGGACAGTAAGGGAAGCGGGAACCGTTGGCGCGGTTCCCGCTTCCACCCTTTAACGGCACAACGACGCCGGCCGGGGGAGAACGACACGCGCACCACCGTGGCGGAACCGGCCAAGATTTGCTTGGCTACGGCTATGACCAGCACCTCAACCTTGGATCCCGCCGACCCGGAGTCCTGGACCCCGCAGCACTGGTCCCGCCAAGAGTGGTTCTACATGTGGACCAAGGGCCTGGATCCGTGGCACATCGCCGTGCTGTGCCGGGTGCCGTACCGGAAGGTCTATGACCATATCCGCACCCGGATCACTTACCACCCCGAGCTGTTCGGGCAGCGGCTCATGGTCCATGATCAGCCGGCTGTGCCGCCGGGCGGGCTGAAGAAGCCGAAACCCACCTGGGAAGAACGGGCCGCGGACCTGGTCGACTTCCGTCAGGTGTATGGGAGGTTCCCCCGTGGGTACCTCGAGGCGGAGAGCTCGCTGTACAGCTTCCTGCAAAGCCAGCGCGGCCGGTACCGGGCCGGCAAACTCCTTGAATTGAGAAAGGCCCACTTGGACGCGAACTTGCCTGGTTGGCTGACTCCACCAAAAGCGGAACGTGAACGTGCCCTGTGGCAGCAGCGTGTGGCAGAGCTTGAAGAGTTCCTTCGGACACGCGGGCGCTATCCTCGCTACAAAACTGCCACGGATTCTGCGGAGAAGGTTCTGGCTGTGTGGCTGGAACGCCAACGACACTGCCTTCGCACAGGCAAACTAGGGCAGCTCAGGGAAATCCAGCTGAACGCAGCAGCGTCAGGTTGGCGGACATAGGGACGTCTGGGCGGGTGCATCTAGGTGTGGCTGGCCAGGAGGCCAGCCACACCTAGAGCGCAAGGGGCTACATAGGCCACCACTCAATTACGAACTCAATCGAGCGAAGAATCGAGCCTAGGGCAACGAGACTTTTAGTAACCATCTTCCCAATCGAAGCGGTCCTTTGCAGGGCCTTGCCAAGACGGGTCTTGCGGGTTGGTGCTATGTTTTTCATGCAGTTTCCTTCGAAAGGTCACCGCAAGAAGAGCTGCCACTCAGTGGCGACGAAGGTCACGCAGGAGCTTAGTTGACATCCAACTGGACCCCCATGTAGGTTTTACTCTGAACTCGTGAGTATTTATGACCACTCTCCTTCCCATGCGGATCATGAATAATTGAGATACTCCAGCTGCGAACTGAGGTATCGTTCGGATGTGGGAACATCCAAACGGCGCTATATAAACGCCAGATAGATCGTACCATACGCTGTCAAATTGATCGCAATTTTTTGTTAAGGCCCCGACAGGGGCCTTTTCTGTTTAAGACCTTTGTGGGCCCGTGATAGCAACCCATAAGACACTTTGTGTAGAGGACGCTCATTATGAATGTAGTCGTCGACGTCGGCAGGGCTATGGAGGACGGGATGCGAGGTCAGTACCGACGTGGTGTGAAGCACGTGCTGACTGTCTCAGTTCTCCTCGTTCTTGTATCGGACAGGCCATTGAAATCACCTCCTTTCTCAAATGCCGTGAGTCTGTTGTCTTAGGACGCAAAGAGCAGGCGTATGGGATCCTTCGCTCCCTTTCCAAATGGAGCCTGCAACGTGTAGTGACGCCGCTGGAAGGTGACGTCAGAGGTTCCCCAGTCCTCTATGATTTTGGTTTCAAAGGTTAAAATTTCTCGGCTCTGCAGCTCTCTAAATCCATTCCCGAGCGTGTCGGCAGAAATGCCATACCATCGGTTGGCTTGGGATTCAGGAAGGTAGAAGCCTGGTCGCAATGAGCTGGCGATCAGAAGTGATGCCTTACCTGCTAGGGAAAGGCTGGTACTCCAGCCGGCTGTCCAATATTCGAGCGGAAGTTTGAAGTACTGTCCCTTAGGCGCCACATATGGCTCCCCTTGGCCGTTCTCATGGAGTGTAGTGATCTTGGCTTTTCGTGAAACGCGTTCTCGTTGGACGAGTCCATAGCCTTCGAGCCTGTTCCAGCACTTTGAGACGGCGTCCTTTCCATATCTCTCGCCCCCCAGTCCCAAAGCCCGCGCCCATACAGTGGCTCCACGGATTGTGTCCCATGGCCGCGCGGAGGCGACTAGGCGATGCAGAAGATAGAGATCCAGGGACCTCCCGTTTCCGCTCTTGACCATTTCGCCCAGACGACCGGGAACCGATGAGTCCCCTAGAGGGCGCTGAGTAAAATCGTTGCGGATGGCGACGCTCGACTTGCGTTTGGACTGCGTGACGAGCGCTGCGATCGTCTTCGCTTGTTCTTCCTGTAGTTGCTGTTTCATAGGTACATCTAAGCATTGACAGCCGATCTCAGCGGGCGTGGGACGGCGAGTCAGTTGACGTCTGGGCGGGTGCTATTAACAAATGCCAATGCAAATTCCAGATGCAAGTTCCAGTCCAAAGACCGTCGAAATACCTAGAGAGGTGAGACGCGCCGCGTGCTTGTATCTATTGATCGCTCCGCGGACATCTTTGGCGACTTAAAAATTTCTTTGCCCATCTTCCGTCTTGGCCAGCGGTGGCACATGCCTGCTATATAGCCAAGCCTGAACCTCCGCTATGACCTCCCTCGGCCGTGGAGCTGAAGAATAGACTCGGATTTCCCTGTACTGGGGGTGCTGGATGGACAGGTGAGCGAGGCCATCCTCGCGAAGTCGGACAACGGTGTAGCCGGCGGCTAGCAGATCGGCGGTTTTGCGTTTGTCCACAAGGAATTTGGCCGGCGCCTGATGCCAATAGGCTCCGTCGTACTCTATGACGAGCTTTACACTGCCTACCTCTGCGCAGATGTCTGCTGTCCAGGAGGGCCGTGTGGAGAAGGCCTTACTACGCAGGACTGCGCCGGAGCGGACTTGCGTGAATACTTCCTTGGCAGCCGCGTAGTGTTCAAGTTCGACCTTGGATTTGCCTGCCACTTTGCATTCGGGGCAGTCGGATCCATTGGAGCGGCTGCTGAGAGAACTGCGCCATCTGTGTGTCGGGTCGGTGGCGCAGATCCATTCCGGAGCGAAGGAAGTTGTCGCGTTGGGGCGGACCTCCCATGAGCTCAGGGTGTTTGCCTGGCTCCATTCCGCGGCCAGGCCCGGATCATGCCATGCCAGTGAGCCTAGGATGGTTCGGCACTGGGGGCAGCGCAGTCGGTCGTATTTGTCGCGGGATCTGGGGGTTTCCTGCCATTCGTACCCGCAGCAGTCTGCCAGCCACCACACCGTGCGGGTGGAATCCCAGACGACATCCTTGGGGGTCAGAACGCCGTTTCGTGCCGGATGCCACTGTGAGGCGATCTCGGGAAGTGTGTCAGCAAGCCAGTTCTTTTGAGTCTTCCGTGTCTGCGCTCCTCTGCAGCTTGGGCAACCCGACTTCAGGAATCTATAGGGGCTTACTCTTGGGTAATGTCCGGCGGGGCATTGGAAGCGGCGAGGCTTTCCGCCACCGGCAACCATGACGGTCTGTGGATCAGCGTCGTCCGCCCATGCGGCAGCGAGTTCAGGGACTTCAGAGACCGGGGTCATCTTCCATTGGGCGTACTTCCTGTCCCATTCCGCTTTTCGAATAGCGCTGCAGTGCGGGCACGAGTGGCGTCCGGCCGTCATATCCAGGACCTTGGATTGGAACGACAAGCGACATTCAGGGCACTTCCACCAGCACGCCCGTGTCGCGCGGAGCGTGACGGTGTGGAAGGCCTTCTCATCGTTGCGTTCGTGGTCCCACCAGTCCCGAGCAGCATCATCGGAGTCAGCAAGAGCCCGCTGTGCAATGCGGGGAGTTGCAGGGTTTGAAGAGCGGATATTCCGTGGGGGAGCCAGAGCTGGGGCGGCAGAGCGCGTGTTGCGGGTACAGGCGCAACCCCATCCAATGTCACCCATACGCTGGGCGGAGATCCTCTTGCAGGATCGGCAGAGGGTAATGATCGGGTCGGCACCGTCGTTGATGTCCGTAATCAGGGCAATAAGGTCGAACCCGTTCAGATCGAGATGGGCCTCTATGTCATGGCGCGAAAATCTGGCTTCCGGCGCTTGCCTTCCTATCCCTGCCCTGGTTTGCCTTGCCCACTGGGTCCAGTAGCAGGCCCTGCAGGTCTTCTCACCGACGGCGTTCTTGACGACCGTATAGACCAGTTTGTAGTGTGCCTGCACCCCGCAGTCCACACAGGCAGTCAGCCGGTGCTCCTTGGGGTTGATAAAGGGCTCCTCGGGTCTGAGCCCGCCTTCAAGGAGGATTGCGTCGATGCATTCTATGCACCAGGCGGGCTTGCTCCGGGTCTTGAACGCGGCTGTTTTTTTGCAGCCCTTTGTTGAGCAAAGTTGTCCCTCGACCGACAGCACTGCTGGCCCCCGCCGCGGTGGCATTGGTCATAATCTCTCATTCTTCTGGTAATCCATATACACGATACAAGCGATGAAGGCTCTGCATCCCACATAAGACCCTTCCAATAGTCCGCTGACGGTGCGCTCCAAGGGAGAAGTGCAGCGAATTCCCGCAGAGAAGTCTGGCCGATGGTAATAAGCACTGTTGGCTGAGTTTTTGTCGTGGTCTGACTATTCGGCGGCAGCAGGGACAATGGTGCCGTGAGCGATTTCAACTTATTCGACGCAATCTTCGTCGACTCCCAAAAGGCACCAACCAAGGTGTCGTCGCGCACCTTTCGCAGCGCCATCGAGGAAGCGCTCATCCATACCTACACGCGGAACGACCTCGAGACGGTGTTCGCCGAGGAGCTTCGACTGCCCTGGCCGGAGACCGCCGAGCAGAAGCCAACCCACGCCGACTACTCAAAACGAGATGTCATCAAGTTCTACACTGCGGGCTGGGGTCTTCCACGCCTCGTGGCCCTTGGGCGACGCATCGTCGCCGAGCTCGAGGTAACCGGCGGCCTCCGCGATGATCTGACCGCTCTAATCGCAGAGTACGACCGTGGAGGAGGAGTCGGCACGCCGGCGAAGAACCTGATTTTTGCAGCCAACGGACCCAAGCCTGAGCTAGTGCTGCGCGACGCCGTCAACAACGACATTGAGATCGTCCGCAACGGCGAGTACTGCCTCATCTACGACCGACCGATCCCTGCTGATGGTCTGACATTCAGGAATCTGATCGAGTGGTGGCGAGAGCATGAGGGCTTCGAAGAGACTATGCCAGCGCGGGAGGTTGGCGTGGACCTGCACCACCGCCTGAGGGCTTCCCTGGGAAACAACACGGTTGAGCTCCGCGTCTTTGACGCCTACACGGCACGCTACAAGGGTGGCCAGTTCGATATCCCGGCTCTGATCCCACAGGTCTACCTGCACTTCGACCCCGCGACCCAGTCGGCTCGTCGGTCTGCTGGCCAGAGCGGAAGCCCGTTGGCACGGCAGCGGATGGACTTCCTCATCCTGTTCTCCAGCAGACATCGCGTGGTCCTCGAGGTCGACGGGAAACAGCACTACGCAAACGCCGATACCGCGAGCCCAGCTCTCTACAGCGAGATGGTTTCGGAGGACCGGCGACTTAGGCTGGCCGGCTACGAGGTCTACCGGTTTGGCGGGGCCGAGTTGATGAAGGATGGTGCAGACAAAATGGTCGCGGAGTTCTTCGACCAGCTCGCCGAGCGCATGCGCTAAGAGACAATTCGGTGGCCTGTTAGCCGGCCAGAGCCGGGAAATACTGCTGCACGAAAAGGACCGTTTTCGTTCACGAACATGCCTATGAGCCCGGCTGTCCTGTGTGTCGTAGGTAGGCAAAGCGCTGTGTTGCAGTAACTTCTGGACCGAGCGACGAGGATTTGAAGATCAAGACCTGCAGCACGATGGGTCAGGCGCCATAGGTTGAGATTCTCCTGATGACCTTCCGTGCGTGCAGAGCTGCACGGAAGGTGGAACGAATCATGTGTGAACGGATAGTGCATTCAAGGTGAGTTTCGTGCACCCTTGACCAAGGGCGATCGCTTGACGAATGGTCGGTATCGCACCCCGTTCCTCCCAGGAGCATAGGAGAATGCCGGCGGCAGATTAGAATGGGTGGTTGGTTTCGCTGGGGGAGCGAAGTTTCAGGTCCGACGTTTATTCCTTCAGATGCTTAGGCGATCAAAATGGCACAGCGTGTACAGGTACAGCTTCTAGATGACATCACCGGCGAAGAAGCCGCAGAGACCATCACCTTCGGTCTGGATGGTGTCTTGTATGAAATTGACCTCACAGCACAGAACGCCCACCATCTGCGCGACGCGTTGGGCGTCTATATGGAAAAGGGACGAAAAGTCCGCGGGCGGTCAGGCGTTCAGCGGCAATCTAAGACAACATCCGCGCGGGATGAAACGCACCGGATCCGGGAATGGGCTGAGAAGAACGGTTACAGCCCCAGCAGTCGGGGACGAATCAGCAAGAGCATCATGGAGGCTTACCAGGCGGCCCACGCCTAAACAGAAAGGCGGGTCAAGTAAACGGGTGACAGGCGCAGCTGCTTAGGTACGGAATGATGTGCGGGCCGGCCGCTGCCGGGGCATAAATAGCAGACAACCAGGCCCGCACAGCGAACTGTGAGCAGTTCCAGCTGTTCCACAACCCGCTGCGGGGGACACCCCAGGGGAAGGGCATTCGCCACCCCGCGTTTCAGAGCGTATCCCGATATTTCTGGTGAATACGGTCCACAGGCAATACGCCGTCATTTATCGCTCGCCGGTACGCCAGACCGGTTAGCGGGAGGAGAGTCCCAGCAGAGATAGGGCGGCTCTGAGCTCGGGTGTGTTGGAACTGAGATCCTCAAGATAAATGCCGGTAATGTGTGCGCTGGTCTACCCGTCGGTGTCGCGCTCATAGACGGCCCAGAGCAGCAGATCATCACCATGCCGGGAGCGGAACTGGATTCCGTCGCAGAAGTCCGAGCCGTCAGGGTTTTTTCGGGTTTACAGGAACTGTGAGACCTCCTGGGTGAGCAGCCGGTTTTCCGCGTTCTTCAGCGCAGCGGCATCGAAGTCCTTCAGGTTGTAGGCCAACGCCTTGCCTTTGAACAGCGGATGCAGGGCCGCGACCGTCTCGGCGGCGGTGATATCAATATAGCGGCCCGTCAGACGAGCGGTGCCGGCGACCCGGTTCACCAGCCACTGGTCAATGTCCAGTTCCCCGGGACGTGCGCTGGGGAACTGCTCCGCATCAGCGTCATCCTCAACGATGTCATCGATCTCTGCCGCAAGATACGGGTCGGGCCGGTGCGGTGCCAGGAGCTCCACCAGACACGCCAGAAGTGACTCCGCGGCGTAGACCGTCCGGAAAAGGCCATGATCCAGCGGATCCCACCGGCCGTTGAACCGTCCGTCCGGACCGGCCCACCGCCAGTCCGACCATTCCCAGGGCTGGGGAAGGAAGCCCACCCGCCAGACACGCTGATCCAGGTCTGCGAATTTCATCCCAGACGGGCGAACGCGCGGGCCGCGGCAAGAACTTCAGGCCCGCTTTGATCCGGGTTGGTTTCCCGGATCAGGCGCGCGGGGGAGCGGTCCTCGAGCTGAGGGTTCATCCCCTGAAACCAGGTCTGGGCGATCCTGGTGCCATTGGACTCCAGGATGATGCCTGCCACGTGGTACGCCAGCCGCAGCCGGGATTCGGTTTCGGAAGGCATCCTGCGGGCACCTTCAGCCCACTGGCGGACTGCCCGAGTTTCTCCGACCCCTGCCAGATAGGCAACAAGTTTGGCGCCGAGCATGTCGCGGAGCTCAGCTACCAAGGGTGCAACCTCGAGGTTGATGGAGTCGCGGTATGCACGGATGCCCGGAGATGCTGTCTGGCTCATAGCCTGATCATCTCCCGGATCCAACGCATTCGCAAGCCGATACCAATACTGATCCCACCCTGGATCCCATACCAAAACTCTTGGGTGACACCGGCTAGCTGGGCCAATATTCTCTCTGCCACGGCATGATGGGCCATCGCTTGCTGACGTATGCGCTGCTATCGGCGTAAGCGGATTTCCCAAGGGCGCGGATCCTGCGGGTGGACGTTGCTACGGAGGACTGTGTGTGGCGGCTGTTATTCAGAAGCGGGCTCCTGGTCTTCTGGCTGGGTGAGAATGCGGAAGGAGCAGCTGAGGCCCTAGCGGAACTCGAGAGACAGCTAGGAGCTGCGTTCAGGGCACTCGTCGACCTGGGTGCGAAGAGGAGAGTGGAGAAAGGATCCTCGACGCTAACTGGTGAACGATAATTGTGACATGACTTTAATTCGTGGGTTCTCCCTGCAGGGCTACAGGAGCTTCCCCTCAGATCGCCCAGCTGTGCTCCTACCTCTAGGCAAAATAAACCTCATTGCGGGGCAAAACAATGCCGGTAAGTCAAATATTTTGCGGGTAATCGCGAATACCTATGCAGAAACTGCAACAGCTGCCACACAGTGGGATCGCCCGCTGGAGGATTCGGAACATACCTTCGCACGGCGGGAGTTTCATACGATCGAGGACATTCTCACGTGGACCAAAATTAAAAGTTCCTCTCCTGAGCGCCGGGAGAAGATCCATAAATTTCTCAGTGACCCGGGCATCGGGGGCGAAAGCCAGGGCTTGTGGCTACCTTTGACCAATAAAGCTGCAATAGATGATGAAAAACTCTCCGAGATTGCCCAGAAGGTTCAAAACTTTCGTCTCGCCGAAGGGCTCTCCAGGGAGCTAACAAGTGGCTGGACCGGTAGAGGCGGGGAAGATGCCCATAAGGTGTTGCGCTGGATCGTAGGATCGAAACCCTTTGCGCCTGACGCGTTCACCGTGGGTGGCGTCAGGACAATTTCCGAGGACAGCAGTGAGACACCTGACCTGAACGGCATGAGCATAAAGCGTCGGTTGTTGGAGCTGCAAAATCCTTCAACGGATCGTCTAAAGGATAAGGAGCTCTTCGTCAAGGTACAGGACTTTGTTCGTGCCGTATTAGACGATCCTTCCATCACGATTGATGTTCCGCATGATCTATCAACAATTCATATAACACAAGCAGGGCGCACCCTACCGATAGAGAACATCGGAACGGGTGTACATGAAGTGGTTATTATCGCGGCCGCAGCGACGGTTACTCAGCACGCAATCCTTTGTATCGAGGAGCCGGAGGTGCATCTGCATCCGATCCTCCAGCGCAAGCTGCTCCGGTACCTTGAATCGAGTACAACGAATCAATACTTTATTGCTACACACTCGGCACATATGCTGGACTCCGCACTCGGTTCAATCTTCCACGTCTCGCGGGCGGACGGTGTTTCCAGCGTCAAGTATGCTGGTGCTGCCCGTGATCGTGCGGCTATTTGCGCAGACCTTGGATACCGCCCCTCTGATCTTGTGCAGACGAATGCAGTCCTGTGGGTTGAAGGGCCTTCCGATCGCATTTATCTGAAACATTGGATCGAACAACTTGCCCCAAATAAGTTCATTGAAGGGACCCATTACTCCGTGATGTTTTACGGCGGTGCGCTGCTCAGTGCGTTGTCGCCACTCGATGCCGAAGAAGTTGACGAGTTTATCTCCTTGCGCAACCTCAACCGGTACATGGTTGTCCTGATCGACTCCGACAAGAAGAGCGCATCTGCTCGCCTCAACGAAAGCAAACGACGAGTGATCAGCGGCTTGGATGAGGATCCATCCACCGGTTTTGCATGGGTGACTGCGGGATACACCATTGAGAATTACGTTCCAGAACGTGTGCTAACCGCTGCGATACACGATGCGCACCGGTCAACTCGTAAACGCGAGATGCTCCCGCAAAGCAGGTGGTCGAATCCTTTGGCAAGCGATCGGCTCGATATCCGACAGCCCAGCAAAGTTGCGATTGCAAAATGTGTAACAGGCAACTGGGGGAACGAATGGACCTTAAACCTAAAGAAGCAAGTAGAAAGAGTCGTCGCGCTCATCCAGGACGCTAATGCCCATACGTGACGCAGACTGTATCGGGGAATTCCGCTCTAAAGAACTGAAACGTTGTTCGAAGGCTTCTGAGAAACGTTCTGGTCTCTCTTGTTGTAAGGGGCTCCAGAGTCGTCTCGCAATGACTGGCGGAGGTATGGATGAGGTGGCCATGGCCAGTCGCAGAGGCTGCGCCGACGGACGCACGCAAGAAGTTTTGCCGGGAGTACTTCGGATTGGTGACGGGATGGAAGGACCCAAATCTAGTCACCTGCCATGTTTCACAACCCATAGGTTGTCAGACCACCGTTTACTCTCAGGCATGGCTTTCAACCGGCATGTGGTGAACCACGAAACCCGTTGGGTGGAGTCGTGCCACTTTCTTCCGTCACCAGCAAGCCGTCGCCGGACGCGAGACGTCCCGAGCCGATCGAGGTGTCAGATAAAGGGCCGGCTAACAACATAATTTGCATCATGTTCCCTCCTGCGTCCCTGTTGGCATGACGCGGAGGGCGAGATCTGCCACCCGTTGCAGCTGCTCCTCATTGGCGCCGTCGCGGGCGTAGGATGACAAGCCCACCAGCATCACCTGGGCGAAAGCGGCAAGAGTCTCCGCACCGCTGCCTGTCTCGGCGCTTTCAGCCACTTTCCGCAGTAGGGCCGCGGTGATCGCGCGATTTTGAGTGCGGTTGCCCGCCAGCTTCGGCTCGCTATTGACGAGGCATCCCCGCGGATGCTCCGTGCTCGCGTACTCCCGCGCTGCGCAATCGAACATCGCCCGGAGCACCTCGTGCTGGCTCGTCCCGGCTTTTCCGGCCGTGGTCACCGACTGCGGGCTGGTCTCATAGCGGGCGACGGACTCCTCGAACAGCGCCCGTTTGTCCCCAAATGCCGCGTACAGGCTAGGGGCCGAGATGCCGAGCTCCCGGGTGAGGTCATTGATGGAGGTCTGCTCGTAACCGCGCTCCCAGAACAGGCGCATGGCCTTATCCAGGGCGGCATCTCGATCGAAACTGCGTGGTCGTCCCATGAGTCCATTCTATAGCGACCGTTATATATATGTGCTACTGTTCTGTATCGACCACTACATAACGGCGATGGTGGATCGCCGCAGGAAATGAGGAACCACATGACTACCGCCATAGAAACGACGCACGCCTTCCTGGAGCGGCTCGACGCGCAGGACGCCGAGGGACTGGGGGAACTGTTCGCTGAGGAAATTGACTGGTTCGTGCCCGGCTCACCGGCAGTGGCTCATTGGGTGGGCAAGCGTACGCGAAAGAGCGAGGTCCCGGACTACTTCCGCGCCCTGTGGGCAGCGCTCGAACCAGGCAAGAGCGTGGTCTCTCTGGAGACCATCGTCGCTGACGGCGGTGATGTGGTGATCTTTGCCGTGTTCGATCATGTCGCCGCTCCTACTGGTCGCCCTTTCCACACCGATGTTGCAATGCGTTTGACCGTAACGGGGGGCAAGATCGTTCGCATGCGCCTTTATGAGGACACTGCGGCAACTGCGGCTGCGTTCATAGAGTAAGAGCCTCCTGGACATGCACCAGAATCACTTACCCCCCCCGAATAATTCGGGGGGGTAAGTGATTCTGGTGCGGATGTGGTGCACCGTTTCGTTTAAGTCACCTCCAAACAATATTGTCAAGAGATGACTAACCCGGGTCCGCCAACTATTCCTTGCTCCGTTTCGGGGGCACCTCGATCGGAGTCGCAAGTCTTACAACCTATGGGGTGCGCGACGGGGCGACCAGACAACGGAATCACCGCTGCGACGGAAAGTCGAAGTGTCTTGCCACCATGCATCATATGTCGCTACACCGGTGACCTATATTGCCGGTGGGAAGACACAACTGATATGGAACGTGTAAGGGCATCATCTATTCGTTCGTGTCGTGCTGGAGGAGAATGATCTCGGCCATCCCGGGGACGGTGAAGGCCACCAGTCCATGTTCCGGGGCGTAAATGAGGCCTTTGGCAATGAGGCCCGCGCGGGCTGGCCCCAGGCTTTGGTGGCTCGATTGAGGCGCTCTGCAACAGTTCTTGTACTGCAGTCCTGCTCCCCGTCCTGCGCCATGGCACGAAGATAATTGCGTTCACTTCTGGTGGCCCGTTCCCACCGTGCCGGGAAAAAGCCGGAATCCAGCTGACTGCGCCCGGCCTCAATGGCAAGAACCGCGTCCGTCTGTGTGAAGGGAGTTGCGGGCGCCAGATCCCAAATGGCCTTTCCATACTCCTGAATAAAGTAGGGATAGCCGCCGGCGGCCAGAGCCAGTTCTTCGACGGCTTTCGGTTCAAACCGAGCTCCGAACTTTACGGCCGGTTCCTCCAGTGCCTGGCGGGCAGCGGATTCATCCAGCGGCCCTATCCGTCGGTAATCGAAGAGCCGCTCGGCATAGGACCATGCCTCACTGAGAACCGCGGGCAGGTTCGGCAGGTCGGCTCCGATGATGTAGAACGGCCATTCCCGCTGGCCGGCCTGCTGCTGGACCGCAATCAGGGCGGCGAGCAGCTCCGGGTCCAGGTCCTGCATCTCGTCTATGAACAGGCCGAAGGCGCTTCGTTCCTCCTTCAGCGCGAGGGGGAGGTCCTCGGCCATCTCTTCAAGATCGATTTCGATTGTTCCCGAATCGGCCCGTCCCTGAGTGGTTTCGAGGCCGAATTCCACTCCCGCAACCCCGACCGTGGCAGAGAAGGAGCTGATGGTTTTCACGGCTTCTTTGATGCGCGACGTTGCCGACCGCCGTATGAGTTTGCGGGATGCCATCAAGAGCTCACGGGCGAGTTTTTCACGGAGGACCGTGGCACCTGTCTCTCCGGACATTCCTTTCGAGGCCGATGGTGAACTACCCCATTCGATCTGCGTGAGCACGCAGCGAGTTCAACAGAACTGTTTTACCTACACCTCTTAGACCGGTGAGGACCATGCCGCGGCTGTGTAACTGCCGCTTGCTGCGGGCGGCGATCAGGTCGAAGGCGTCGAGTTCGGCTGCGCGGCCTGTCATGGCGGGCGGGCGGAGATCCGACCCGGGAGCGTAGGGGTTGAGTTCACCCTGCATGTAGCAAAAGTACAAAACAGTATAAAAAAATAACTACACAGTGCTAGACAATCTTAGGCGCGGCTGACTTCAGCAGGCTGACGTTCTTGGGGAGTTCGTTGCACGATGTCACAACCTACCGACGCGCACCCACTCATCACCAGCAGTAAGAGGCCCTCCCGGGTGAGGGCAGCCAGTTTGGTGCTAGCGCATCAATGGAAGCCGTATCGTCTCAAAGGCCGCATAGTCATAAGCTGCCGACTGTAATGTATAGCCCATGCAACAGACAGGCTTACGGATCAGAACCGCCACATTGTCAGACGACGCTGAACTCGCGCGGTTGGACGCGTCCGCTTGGTCCCCCGAAGTTGAAGTCGTCCCACCGAATAGTCCGACGACACCATTTTTCACGGATTTCCGCCCTCCACATGACGTAATCGTCGCCTGTGAAGACCATTCCATCGCCGGATATGCTCACCTTGCCCGGCATATTCCTATCCCGAAGAATAAGCACGTCCTGCACCTGAATGCTTTAGTAGTTGCGCCGCATCAGCGGGGCCGTGGGATCAGCCATCAGCTGGTGGACGCTGCCATTGACGAGGTAAGACAGCGGGGAGCGCAGAAGTTAGGACTTCGGGCCCTCTCGACCAACACAGTGGCCGTCAACCTCTACCGCCAGCACGGCTTTGTCATTGAGGGACAGCTTCGTCGGGAATTCCAGCAGCCGGACGGCAGTTGGGCGGACGATGTGTGGATGGCGCTCTTCCTCGCCTAACGAGGATTCTCGAGCTTGAGAGTCCGCGGCCCCCCTGTGGGGGCCGCGGACCAGGGCAGAGCCAATCGAAGGGACAGCCCAGCTCCGCCAGATCGGACGCGCATCCGGTTTAAGGACCCTTCCGCCAGGGCAGGGAACCCTTACCCGGGCTGCGGGTACATCACCATCCCTGCGTGATAGAGAATGCCGTCACGGAACTCGCCGTCTGCGGAGAAGCCCGTGTCATCGCGGTAGTAAATCATCGTGCCCTCAGTCCAATAGGCACCCGTATAGGCACTTTCCCGGTTTCCGCGTGCCTCAACATACCGTCCGCTGGGCAGCAGGCGCTGGCGGATGACGCCGTCGGCAGTGACCCATAACCCCAAGGGGTGTTTGGCAGTCTCCGGTGCGCTCATCGGCCGGCCACCCGGGAGATGATGGCGTCACGGGAGCCGGTGACCTCGTCGCGCAGGGTATCGATGTCTACTCCTACCAGCTGCCCATCCCATTTACGGGCATGCCCGGCAACAAGTACGGTTTCGATGTTCCTGGCGTCGCTGCCCAGGACGAGGGTTCCGACAGCGTCGTTGAGCGGCATGTTGTTGATGTCGTCTGCCCGGACGATGAGCAGATCCGCGTCCTTGCCCGGTGTCAGGGACCCGGTCACGTCACCGAGGGCGTTGGCCCTGGCTCCCTGCAAGGTGGCGAAATCCAGGACATCACGGGTGCTGATCCGGTTCGGGGCGGTTTCTTCGGTTCCGTAGGCTGCATTGGTGGCCCGCATTCGCTGTATTGCGTGGAGCGCGCGCATTTGGGTGAACATGTCGCTGGCTAGGGCCACCTCGACATCGATGCTCAGCCCGGGACGGATTCCGGCCAATAAGGCCTCATCAACGGCGGGGACGGCGGTTTCCAAGCCGATCTGTGCATCTGAGGTCGGAGCCAGGGAAACTGTCACTCCCGCATCACCCATTGCTGCCCAGGCCAGTGGGCTCAGCCCGGTGCAGTGGATCAGGGTCAGGGTCGGGTCGAGGATTCCCTGTTCCGCCCAGCGCAGGATGGCTTGGGACGAGGGTTGCCCGAAGACCGCGTCAATGCTCGTCCAGACCCCCAGATCACGTGCGATAGCAGCGAGCCGGGGTCCGTAGGCGACCCCCGGCCCTGCGATCTCATCGGTCGACAGAGCGGCAAGCCGTAGGCTGACCAGGCCATCGTTGGCGCCGTGGAAGGAATCCATCAGCCTGCCCATGTCTGCCGGCCACTGCTGATCCCAGGTGCCGAAGTGAGGAGCCATTGAGGCGTGCACGCCACGGATACCCGAGTCGACGAGTGCTTGGAGGGCTGCGTCTGAATGGGCGCTGGAGCGGGAATTGTGTGAGAAGTCGAGCATCGTGGTGATGCCGGAGTCCAGGGCGGTCAGTGCGGCCAGACGGGTTCCGGTGTGCATGTCCTGCGGTGTGTAAACGGGGGCAATGCCGGACAGAGTGGACATGACGTATTCACCGAGGTCGGTGACGTCCGGGATGCTGCGGCGCAGCTGGGTTTCCCAGGCATGGCGGTGGCTGTCCACAAATCCGGGGCTAACGATGGCCCCGCGGGTATCCAGGACCAGCGCTGATGCGGCGGCCGCTGCATGCACGGGATCGGAACGCAAATCGGGTCCAACCGCGGTGATCCGGGAACCTGTGAGCAGGACGTCGCCTGTGGGGAGGTCCGGGACGTCCCGGTCCACGGTGATGACAGCGCCGCCGGTGAGAAGAATGGGACGTTCACTGGAACGGGCGCGGGTGAAATCGGTCAGGGAAGGGGTATTCATCGTGGCTTTCAGTTGAGTGTGTGTTTGTGTGCCGGTGCCGGCTCAGGCGCGGTGGAAGGTGTAGCCGGCGTGCTGAAGGGTATTGCCGGTGAATTCTCCGAAGGCCCAGAAGCCCAGGTCATCGCGGTAGTCGATGCGGTCACCGTTGATCCAGAAGTTGCCCTGATAGGCGTGCTCGCGCCCGCCGCGGGTCTCGTCGTACCGCCCGTCCGCGGTTAGGTGCTGGTGGACGAAACCGTTCTCGTCGATCCAGGTCCCCAGACGCTCGGCCGGCGGCGCTGTGGGGGAGACTGTTTCCTCCCCCTGCCCGGGTTCAGGATCGATGGGGGACCCGTCCCAGAGGAGGACTTCGCCGTCGGCGACTACGGTAGGCGCGGACTCCGGGGTGCTGAGGAACCGGCGCAGGGTATCGGTGGCAGCTTCGCCGGCGACGGCGGGCAGAACCGCGAAGTTGGCAGAGTGTCCCGGTGCGATGGCGCCGGCGGGCCGGAAGCTGGCTGGACGCAGCCCGGTTAGCTGCGCCGTGTCGATGACTCCGGGGACAATAACGAACCCGGTGCAATCGATCACGATCGCGTTATCGTCCTCTGCTGCGCTGAGCAGCCCGGGACCGATGCCGACCACGCGTGAGCGGCCCAACAGCACGTCGCCGGATTCGAAGTCACCGATCAGGGGATCGGCGGTGATGACATGGGCATTGCTGAACAGTAATGGACGGTGTCCCTGGCTGCGGGTACCGCGGATGAGGGCTAGCAGATCGGGAGTAAAAGGCAGATGCATGGTCAGTCCTAAAAGATTCTGAATAGATGCCGGTGAGAGGGCCTCACGGCGGTTTCAGTCTTTCGGCAGTGCGGAAATCCCGCCAGACCGGGCCGTGCCGGGGTGCGCGGCGGCCTGTTTCGAAGACGGCAGGCAGGGAAGGGTGGATCGTGCCTACATGCCGTACCGAAAGGGATCATCATCACCACCCATGAACTTTCATTCCTGCGCAGCACTCTGACCGTGGCCGTGCTGGCCGTGACCGGGATTCTCGCAGTTGGCCAGACCTATGTGGTCCTCGGGATGCTCGAGCAGATCGCAGCAGATCTACATACAACCCAGGCCGCCGCCGCCACCACCTCCAGCGTCTTCGGTGTCGCCTACGCCGCAGGTTTCCTTGCCGCGGGACCGCTGGCGACCCGGTTTGGGGCACGCCGCGTCCTCCTTGCCGGTCTGAGCTGTGCCTCCGCGGCTGCCGTGCCCGTAAGTTTTCCCACCACTCTGGACTCCGAGTTAGTTCTGAGGGCATTGCAGGGCCTGTGCACCGCAGTGTTTGCCCCGTGCGCCTTGGTCTACGTTTCCCAGCACTTCCCTCTTCGTCTACGCACGTTGGCCACCACGGCGCTGACCACAGCGTTCCTGGCTTCGGCGGTGGTGATGCCGCTGCTCGCTGCATCTGCCGCAGCCGTGCTTGGCTGGAGAGGGGTCTTTACCGCGTGCGGTGCTTTGTTACTTATATGCACAATGTGTCTGTGGATGCTTCTGCAATACCAGCAGGTCAATCCGGTACCCGTCGTGCAGGCGCTTCTGGGCCTGCCCCGGGTTCTGCGCAGCGGGCGACTCTTGGCTCTATATGTTGCTACCGCCGGAGTGCTGGCCGGCTATATAGCTTTCTTCACTGCACTGCAGTTGAGCAGTTCCACCGCCGTACATAACTTCCCCGGCGGCCTTCAGGGGCTGCGTCTTGCCACCCTTCCCGCCCTTGTGGCAGTGACTGGTGCAGCCGGCATTATGCATCGGCTTTCAAGCTGGCAACGTGCCGCGGGAGGATTCATTCTGGCCGCATGCGGTGCAGCGGCCGTTCTTGCAGCCGGAGGGAATGCAGCCGTTTTGGGTGCGGGTGTTCTGGTCTTTGCCGGAGCCATAGCCTTGACGGCTCCCGCGCTGGTGGCGCGGATCATCGAAGTAGCCCCGCCCGAGGAAACAGCCGGTGCCACCGCATGGTATGGAACTTTTATGTTCCTGGGCGGCAGCATCGGACCGGTACTGGCGGCCTCAGTGCGGGGAGCGGACCTGGGAAACGCCGTCCTGCTCGTTATTTTGGTCGCTGCGGCAGGTTCTGTTCTGGTCGTCGCAACCCGGAGGGACAGCCAGGGTGCAGCACGGCGTGGCTGAGCCCCGGCGTGGGCAATATGGTCATTGTATGGGTACAAGCGATCTCGGAATCTTCCTCAAAGCCCGCCGTGGGCAGGTCCAACCTGCCGAGGCGGGCATTCGAAGCCACAATGTGCGGCGCGTTCCTGGTCTTCGACGGGAGGAGGTCGCGATGTTGGCAGGGGTAAGTGTCGACTATTACTCACGTCTGGAGCAGGGTAGGGAGAAAAACCCTTCACCTTCTGTCCTGAACGCCCTGGCGGGTGCGCTCAATCTCGATACTGATCTGCGTGCCCACGTATTCCGGCTCGCCGGCCTGGCACCCATGTCGAGAAAGCAGGAAAGCGAAACGGTTGAGGAATCCCTTATGGAACTTGTGGGCTCCTGGTCCCACACCCCAGCGGTGATTATTAACCAGTCATTGGACGTACTCGCTTTCAACGACCTCGCCGCTGCTCTCTATGGAGGGTTTAGCAGCATTGACAACCTTGCAAGGATGACGTTTCTGGACCCTTTCGGACGCGAATTCTTCACCGATTGGGAACGTGCGACGGAAGCCTGCGTCGCGAACCTGAGGCTGGCCCTCGGCCATTCCGGCTCCCAGGAACGGGTCCGCGAAATCGTTGCCGATGTTCACGACGCCAGCCCAGAATTCCGCGCACTCTGGGACAGGCACAATGTGAGGGGCAAGACGCACGAATCAAAGGCCTTCCGGCACCCTGCCGTGGGGGATCTCCTGCTCACGTACAACGCCTTTGATGTACGCAGCTCGCCAGGACTCCAACTCATTATCTACCAAGCGCCGGCCGGAACGCCCAGTGCCGACAAACTCCAACTTTTGGGGTCATTGGCAGCTTCATACGTCAGGGCCGACGTGAAATGAGGACCGTTCTTGTTACGGGTGCCTCAGATGGAATCGGTGCCGCCGCGGCACGCAGATTTGCCGAAGCGGGTGACCGGGTTGCTGTGCATTACGCCTCTAACCAGGTTGGCGGCGAGGAGACACTTCGTTCCCTTACCGGCAGTGGGCACGTCCTCGTTACCGGTGATATCAGCAATCCGGATCAGGCACAGCAGATCGTCTCTGCAGCAATTGCGAAGCTTGGCTCGCTTGACGTGCTCGTGTGCAATGCCGCGGCCGCACCTTCTGCTTTGAACCGCCACGTCATTGGAGAGACCTCTTATACGAAGTGGACTGCCGTTTTCCAGCACATGGTTGGAGTCAATCTCCTGGGTGCAGCCAATCTCGCCTGGGCCTTCGCTAAGCACCTTATTGAAAGGAGCGCGCCGGGAGCCATAGTCAATATAGGGTCGCGCGGTGCGTTTCGCGGTGAGCCTGAGTACCCTGCGTATGCTGCCAGCAAGGCCGGACTCCATGCTCTGGGGCAATCCCTCGCAGTGGCTCTGGCCCCCCATTCAATTTCGGTCACCTCGGTCGCGCCTGGTGTCGTCGCTACTGCCCGTCAGCTTTCCAAACTTGACGGGGTCGAGGGGAATGCTCTGCGGGCGCAGAGCCCCTTTGGCCGGGTCGGCACTCCGGAGGAAATCGCCTCCGCCGTATTCTGGCTCGCGTCACCCGAGGCTGCCTGGTCCTCTGGTGCGGTTCTTGACGTGAACGGAGCCTCCCACCTTCGTACCTGACCCGCTCGGCCAGGGCATCAAAATACTTTCGATGGGTCCGCCATTACTGGACCGTCCCTAGACGTAATCACGAGCAGGGTCTAACTATCCCCTAGGGAGTCCGTTGGACGATCGGTATACGGGCCGGGGACAGGGAAGTTGACCCTGACGCAGCGTCAGGCTTTACGTTCGGTCTCATGACTATTACTACCTTGAATACGAAAGCTGGGATGGAAGCCGTACTACGAGCTTCCGAAACAGATCGCAGTGACGTGCTCCGCGGTGTGCTGGCTCCTATGGAGGGAATGTTCCGGCATTTTCCCGGCAAGGTCGACCTGTTGACGATGCACGAAATGAGTTTCGGATTTCCCCCTAACCAGCCTGGAACCGAAATCCATCAGGCGCTCGAGCTGCTTCGCAAGAATGGCGTGTGGGTCCGAGTTGGAAGGGCAATGGCCGATGCGCTGGACCAGCAACTCGCCGCGACCCCGGGCATCCACGTCCCAGACATTAACGTCCTCATTATTCTGGGAAACCCGCGCGATGAGTACTTCATGGGCCCGCTCCGCGGGTTCAGCGGAAACGGCAGTTCAACCGGATACATCTCACTGACCCTGTGGCCGACTCAGGAGAATCTCAACAGGATTGAAGCGGCAGCGGTCCACGAGCTCAATCACAACCTCCGTTACGCGCCTGGAGGGGTTGTCTGGGATCCCGCCCAGGTCAAGGTCGGTGAGCAAATCATTTCCGAAGGCTTGGCCGATGCCTTCGCACGGCAGTCTTACGGCCATGCCGGGTACACACCCATCGGAATCCCGCACCTCCACGATGACAGAGTCTTCGAGAAAGTCGCTACCGGCCTGCAGGTTCAGGGAATGCATAATTTCACTGCCTGGGTGCACGGCGACGAATCCGCCAAGCGGTTCGGCGGGGAACCTGTTGGATTGCCAACAGGGGCCGGATACGCGGCAGGAAACCGCTTAGTCGACGCGTACCTGGAAACCACCGGGTTAACAGCCGCTCAAGCGCTACATGTTCCGAGCCAAGAAATCATCAAAGTCGCTGTTGGCGCAGTTCGCTGATCCGCTACTCCCAGGCAGCGGTGTCCGGATCTATCCCTACAGAGCGCACATTGGCGTCAATGACCTGCTTCAACCAAACCGCTAAACCAGGCTCGACCTGCTCGTAAAACTCCCGAAATCCGGCTTCGGCTACGTACCGTCTCGCAATGACGACATGCATCGAGTGGGTGCAGTGGAAGTACTCGCTCATCACTTCACGGTGTTCTTCCGCCAGAGCGTTCGCCCGCTCATCGCCGGGGAGAACGCTGCCACGTTTCGCTTCGGCCAAGCGTTCCGTAACGGACTGCATGGCTGAAGAAACGAGGCGCCAGTCCTCGGTGGTCCGGCTGGCGGAACGTTCCGTGTACTCGCCCCACTGCGGAGAGTCCGCCCACCGCTCACGCGCAGCAACAACCAAGGATTTGTCCCAACCCTCCCCGAAAGCCAGTACCTCCTCAGCCGCCGACAACAAAACTCCCTGCTCATCAGCTGCTAGCAGACGCTGAACTTGCCGGTCAACCTCCTGGAGGTGAACGATCTTTGCCGCGAGCTCTGCCCGCCGGCCTTCCAACTCGTTCCTACGTGCGGTGGCCCCGGCCTCCAATAGTCCCGGGATACTCTGCAACGGCACGCCGAGATCACGAAAAAGAAGCACCCGCCGTAGACGGGCGACATCAGCTGGCGAATACACCCGATACCCTGCCACGCTGCGACAGGAGGGAGCAGCTACCCCAGACTGGTGCCAATGATGCAACGTCCGCACACTCACGCCGAGTAAAAGCGCGACTGCCCCCACACCACTAAAATCATTCACTTGCACAGCATTACAGTCAGAAACCCTGAGCCTCACATCCTGTGCGCTGAGGGATAGGCTTATGAACAGGCCAGTCGTTGACAAGCACCTCGGGGAGTTTTTGGACTACCAGTGGTTAAGGTCGAGGGAAATCGGCAAGCAGTCAGCGGCATGCTCGACGACCCGGCTCCCACCTTGGTGTATGTTCGGGCGTTGTGCGTCGTTTCCTCACGGTGGGAAGATCACCGGCAGTTAATGGGACATACTCATCAGTGCAGTCCAAGCACTCAATAGCAGCGAAACCGCATACATCGGATCAAATCCGCAATAGCTGTTCGCTAATTCTGCCCGTATGCCGACTCGACCGATCGGGATCTTTTGTTAGCCGCACCAACCAGGGCAACCCAGCCTTCCACAAGCCGAACAGCCCCTATAGGACTCGGGCAGGCGGCCTGGGCGCTGATGTTCGTCGTCATCTACGTCGCGGTAGCTGTTGGTACGATCCTCGCGCTTGGCCTACCAGGCATCATCGAATTCACCCTTGAATCTCTTCTTATTGTCCTACTCGCCAGTGTTACGGCTGCTGCGATCCTGGCTCTCTATATCCACCTCATCCGTCGGAACCGCCTTACGGCAGCCGACCTGGGATTTCGACGGCTCACTCCCCGACTGTTGCACCTGCTGTGGCAGATACCAGTCACTGTCATTGTCTGCGCCCTCACGCAAGCTCTGTTTCTGAGCCTGCTTACCCTCACCGAGGCTGACGCGACAACGGCTGGAAGCACTGACGGTGCCTTCGATGACATCGCCCGGCTACCTACGTATTTAGCTGTCATTGCAGTACTCGTCGTTGCCGTCCTCACACCGCTATGGGAGGAAGTGCTGTTCAGGGGTGCGTTTCTTGACGGCTTCTCGGCGCGCTTTGGTCCTGCCGTGGCGATTATCCTCTCCGCGGGTCTTTTCGCCGCCGTGCATGTCATTCCTGTGAGCTTCGCCTACCTCTTCATGCTCGGTATCGCACTGGCACTCATGCGTCGTTTCCACCAGAATTTGTGGGCATCGATACTCCTCCACGCTGCCAATAATGCCCTGGTTGTATTCCTCGCTTTAGCCGTCGCCCGGTCCGGGAGCTAATGCCAAATTCAATACGAGCGCGTCTTGACCCAACAGCGGAAAGCTCCACTTCACGGGGATGCCCGGGCTTTTGACGACTTTAGGTATTAGGCCGTTCTGGGCACGTGGCTGATGCCGTAGTCCTTGGCCAGAGTTGACTTAGGGATGCCGGCGGTCGCGCGGCGCACCAATTCAGCTGCTTTTTCTGAGGATAGGGATTTTTTTGCGTCCGCCGTAGGCGCCGCGTTTTTGGGCCAGGCCTGTACAGTTCCCGCTCCATACCGGCCGCCGTCACCGCCGTTCCCGCGCCACCTGATAGGTTGATTACAGAACAGAACAGAACAGAACAGAACAGAACAGATGCGGGTGGGGCCGCGGAGGTCTGTGGGCGATGTGGCATGGCACCGTGCGGCACCGCCCCGGAGCAGCGCCCCGCCTCCTTCGCGTCGCAACAAGGAAGACCACAGTGAGTCAGAACGCGCAGAACGACAGCGGTTACCCCGGCGGTCAGCATTACGGCGGAGGATCCACCCCGCCTCCGTCCGCGGATCAGTACGGCTTCGGCAGTCCCGCCCAGCAGGATTCCCCGTCGCAGCCCGGTGCTCCCGTCCAGCAGGGTTATCCGCAGGGCTACCCGCAGCAGGGCTACCAGCAGGGCGCCCCGCAGCAGAATCCCGGGCGGACCATGGGCATCGTCGGCCTGATCCTGGCCTTCTTCCCCATAGCCAACATCGCCGGCCTCATCCTCAGCATCCTGGGGCTGCGCCGCTCCCGCCGCGCCGGCATGTCCAACGTTCCCGCCGTCGTCGGCATTGTGGTGAGCATCCTGACCATCATCGGCATGATCGTGGGCGGCATCCTCATGGGCACCGTCCTGTCTCACATCGTAGAGGTCTGCGGGGACTTGGGTCCCGGTGAGCACTTCGTGGACGGCGTCACCTACACCTGCGGTTAACGGTCCGCGGACGCCGGGAGGTTGGTTCCTGTTTCCACGAACCGCTGGTGGAAGGACAGGGATTCATTGAGCAGGTGCGGGGTGTGCTTGCCGAAGCTCTCCCGGCTGGCGCGGTCGAGGTAGTCCTGCAGCAGGGGCTGGAAGTCCGGGTGCGCGCACTTCTCAATGGTGGTGCGGGCGCGCTGCTTGGGTGAAAGCCCGCGCAGGTTCGCCAGGCCGCGTTCGGTGATGACGAGCATCGTGTCGTGCTCGGTGTGGTCCACGTGGGCTGCCATCGGCAAGATGCCGGAGATCTTGCCGCCCTTGGCCGTATTGGGAGACATAAAGGCGGAGCGGAACCCGTTGCGGGCAAAGTCGCCCGAGCCGCCGGTCCCGTTCATCATGACCGTGCCGGCCACATGGGTGGAATTCACGTTGCCGTAGATGTCCGCCGGATACAAACATCCCACGCCTCCACTGCAGAGTGCCGACGTGCCATCGCGGACATAACCGGGTCGGCGCCGATTGTGGTCAGTGGCCGGTGGCCAAAGCCCATGGACGGGCGGGGCAGCTAGGCGTCCTGCAAAGGGATCGTCATTGGGGAGGATTCCTTAACGGCCTATGCAGCTGGGGTGTTGCCGGCGCGGAATCATTCTCTTCTTGGTTTGAGGTGGCGCTTCGGTGTCCGAGTGTCGTCATCAGTAGGATCACGCCAGGGCGGCGACCCATACGGTGGGGGTATCGAAGGTGAGGCGCTCCGCCGATCGCATCGATTAAGAGGACAAAGCCGGTTATCGAGAGTGTGAGGTTCGCCAGGGTCAGGGCTGACGCCCATCGTGCTGCCGTGCTGCTTCCGTTCCCCTGAGCGGTGATTATCCCTGAGCGGAGAATGACTCCGGAGCGGCAAATGCCACCGGGCAGAAAAAGAAGTGGCAGAGTAGTGGCGATCCAGCACAATACGAAAGGCCTGCCGTGCAGCACAAACCCTCTGGCACCACCCCGGATCCGACGCGACATTCGGACCCGGACAAAGAGAACACGGGTGAATTTGTTCCGCCTGAGGGTTGGACGCGTTCGGAGAACCGCAGTACCAGCCGGTTTGCCTTTGAAATGAGCAACACCACCCGGTATTACACCAATGACGGTTCGGGTATTGGCTATTTTGCCCCGGGATGGTCCGCGGAAAGGCTGGCACGCAAAACCGGATTCTTCCGGCAGGTTGCTTTGGTACTGGCTGTGCTGATTGTGGCCGGCGGCGGGTTCTGGATCCACCACGCCTACGAGACCCGGGACGAGTATGCCTGGCTCGAGGCCAACGGCATCGAGACCAGGGCTACCGTGAACGAGGTGACGGTTGAACATGAAACCGACCGCTACCACTACCGCAACAGCAGTGCCGGCTGGGATTACGTCACCAGGACCTCAGCGCAGATCAGTTATGAGGCCGACGACGGTGTAGCCAAGGGAACCATCACGGAAAGCCGGACCCAGAAAAACTCATTTCCCGAACCGGAATGGACCACAGGAGAAGCCCTGCAGCTCTACGTTGACCCGCAGAACGGCAGTCGCTTCGTGCTTTTTGATGAAAGCCGGGAGCGGGATCTTTTCCGGGATGTCCCGCTGGAAGTAAAAATTGCCCTCGTGGTGACCGGGGTTCTCCTGCTCCTTCCGCTTTTCTTGTACATCATGGGCCGGCGGAACGTCCGCGAAGCCCGCAAACTCTGAGCTGCTTGCCGCGGAGGGCCTGAGCCGGCTCGGGCAGCAGCGGAGAGGTCCAGGAAAAGTTCCACCACCTACCGGGGACAAGCGCTGATCGGGTCGGTCCAGGTTCCGATCGCCGGGGGTCGAGTGGCGTCGTCTGCCGTTGGCAGCTCGGACGGTTCCTCAGGGCTGAGCTGGTCGGTCACGCATTTCTCCATTCGGCGAGGGTGTTGAGGTGCAGGCGTGGTCCGCGCTCTGCGTTGCGGGCCACACCTGCGGGTGTCGGTTACGCCGTAAGGACGACCTTCAAGTGAGCGACGGCCTGTGCGACCGCGGTTTCGCGGCGTCAGTGTCGTGCATGCTGTTGACCATTACGAAGTCGTGGATGATCCCCGCGTAGCGGACCTGGGTGACTCGACGCCGGCGCGGAGCACGTCAGCCTCGGCGTTGATGACCAGAGTCACCACGGCAGAACACCGTCCCGGTCGATGACGGTGCCGGTCGGCGTCGCCGGCCCGAGAGTGGCGAGGCGCACCGCCGCCTCGGCACCTTCAGCGATGCTCTGCCCGACGTGGCCGGTGAAGTCGGTCGCCGTCTGACCGGGATCGACCGCGTTGAATCGAACGTCCGGGATCGTCTTGGCGTACTGGGTGGTGAGCATGGTGACTGCGCTCTTGGAAGAGCCGTACGCCGCGAGGATGTACTGCGATTCCACGCGTGCAGGATCGTGAGTCAACGTGAACGAGCCCATGCCGCTGGTGACGTTGATCACCGAGGGATCGGTGCCCTTCCGGAGCAGAGGAAGGAAAGCACGCGTGACGCGAACGAGTCCAAACACGTTGGTCTCGTACACATCGCGCAGCTGGTCGGCAGTCATGTCTTCGGGTGCTGCCACCTCGCCGAGGATGCCCGCGTTGTTGATGAGAACATCCAGGTGGCCGACCCGGGCCTGGATGATGGCGACGGCAGCCTCGACGGACGCATCGTCTGTCACGTCCAGCTGTACGAAATGGGCTCCGAGGCGGTCGGACGACTGTTGCCCACCGGATGCGTCGCGGGCGCCGATCCGCACGGTGTGGCCCGCTTCGATCAGCCGACGGGCGACCTCGTAGCCGAGTCCACGGTTTCCGCCGGTTATGAGAGTTGTTGTCATTGGTCCTACTTTTCATCAGAATCATGGCGTCAGTTACAATCATTACTTGTAACGAAACAATGGTGATTGGAACAGTAGCGGCATATTTACGTTAGAGTCAATATGTGTAACGAAACGCGTTGTGACGACGGCGTTGTGATGACGGAAGGATGGAGATGTCCGGGAACGACCGCGAAACTGGGAAGCCGAGCCCGGGGGGGTGCCTCTATGGTTTTGGTCAAGCGGCTGATGGCAGGTTCTTTGGTGCCGGGTCCTCGTAGAGAGTCCCGTCGCGGAGCATCGCGAACAGGACATCAGAACGACGCCGAGCCAGGGCAATGATTG
>NZ_JBBPFS010000013.1:0-22000 GCF_038069765.1 Arthrobacter sp. G119Y2
GCTGAAGGCCATCGCGGGGTCCAGAGTGGCGGTGCCCTGGTGGTATTCGGTGCGGAACTGGGTGTGGATGCGGGTGAGGGTCTTGGCTTGCTGGGCCTGGGCCCAGCGGATGAGGTGATCGAGGCGGCAGAGTACGGTGGCGGCTTCGTCCTGGTTCAGGGACTGCAGGTTCTGCAGCGCCAGGGACCCGGTGAGCCCGTCCTGGTACACGGGGCCGGAGCATTCAGGAGCCGTCGGGGCTGGAACGGTCCCCGGAGCGGCAGCTCGAATACTCTGGACAGCCGCCGTTGTGCAAGCAGGATCCGTACCGGGAGCGGCAGCGTAAACCGACAGGGTGCACTCCGCAGCGTTGCCGCTGCCGGAAGTCACGCCGGGAAAAGATCCGTTCTGATCCATGTCTTCAGGATTTCACCCGCCACTGACATTTCCGGTCCCGAAAGAGCCCAAAACGGCCCCTCAGGAGCTCTTTTCAGGTACTCCAAATACCCGTCTTTTTCACCCGACTACCTAGGTGTCGAAAACGGTGTGATTGGGGGTCGTACGACTCTCCATCCCGCTGAACCCCAGTGAGAATTACAACTGCGGCGCACCGAGGAGGAGCTCGCCGCCCTGGGCATATGGGTGCCGGCGAAGTTCCCGCGCGCTAGGGCTCAAAGCCTGCACCGGCTGGGAACCCGTCACACCAGCTAACGGAGCGGATTGAACTGCCGAATCTGCTCCGGAACCCTGCCGGTCATGATTTGCTCAGCCAGCAGTTTTCCGGTGGCAGGGCCAAGCACGATGCCCCACATTCCGTGGCCACCGGCCACAAACACTCCGGGAGAACGGGTTGCGCCAATGAGGGGCAGACCATCAGGGGTAACCGGCCGCGGCCCAACCCAAATATCCTGCAAATTATCCAAATCCATATTCGTAAACAGCGGCCGCACCGAATCCAGAATTGCCCGGATCCGACCGGTTTGCAGCGGCTCGTCCGGCCCCCGGAATTCCATGGTGCCCGCAATCCGCAAACGTCCCTGGTAGGGGGTGCACGCGACGCGGCGGGCAGGAAGATAGATGGGAAATTCGGCCGGTTCGTCAGTCGCAACACTGAAGGAATAACCACGGCCGGCACGCACCGAAGTCCGTACTCCCAGCGGCTTGGCCAGCGCAGGCAGCCAGGCTCCGGTGGCGAGGACGACGACGTCGGCCGTCACCGGATCGGAGGCATAGGTTTCAACCGCGATCCCGGCCGGCCCGTGCCGCAGCGACCGGACCTCCGCACCGGTGACAATCCGACCGCCCCGGGCGAGCACTGAATCTGCCAGGGCCTGCACAAACGGACCGGGCTCAATGAAACGCTGGCCCTCCATGGAAAAGACAGTGGAAACGTTGTCCGACAACTGCGGAACCTTGGCCTGGGCGTCCCGCAGCTCGGTCAGCGGGACGGACTGCCCGGCAGCCTCCACATGACTGATCTCGCGGGTGAAGGGAACGCTTTGGGCAGCAGATTCGAAACCAATGATGAACGGCCCTTTGCGGGTCTCCGACTGCACCCCTGCCGCCGTGAGCTCATCAAAAGCCTCCAAGGCCATCTGATCGATCGGAGTCAACGCCGCCATGGCCTTGGACCAGGCCCTGGGGGTGGCGTGGGCTGCGAAACGGGCCAGGAAAGCCCACAACTCGGGATCAAGCCGAGCCGGAATGTGAAGGGGCGCAGCGGGGTCGAGCAGCGCTTTGGCGCCGTAGGACCAGAGGGAAGGATCCGAGAGCGGCATCGCCATCCCCGGAGTCAGCCAGCCGGCATTACCCCACGATGCTCCGGCTGCGACGCCGGAACGGTCCAGGACTGTCACCTGGACGCCATGCTCCTGCAGATGCCAGGCGGTGGCGAGCCCCACCATTCCTGCTCCGACGACGACGGCGCTTCGGGGTGCTGTGGCACGGGGATACATGGCCATACTCCTTCAAGTGGGGCTGCAGTACTGGTGCCAGCCTGAAGATCTATTAGAGCGAAAGCAACAGATTCGTTGATGATTCTGCGTAGACTTCCCGCCATGGGCAAAGATTCGAAGAAGGCGGGTTCTACGGGGTCGGGGTCGAAGAAACGGCGGGCCGTCGCGAGCGGCCCGGCTGCAGCGACACTAGCGCCGCCAACGGGCCTGGACGCTGTTGACCGGAAGATTGTGAATCTTCTTCAAGCGGATGCCAGACTGCCGAACAATGCTGTAGCGTCCGCCGTCGGCATTGCTCCGTCCACTTGCCACGGGCGGATCAAATCGTTGCAGGAACGCGGAGTGATCCGGGGCTTTCATGCCCACGTTGACCCGGCCGCCGTCGGGCGCGGGCTTCAGGCACTGATAGCGATCAGGCTGCACGCCCATGCCCGGTCCAACCTGGCGACATTCAAGCAGTATCTGGCACAGCTGCCCGGCGTGGAGAGCATTTTCTTCGTGACCGGCGACCGGGACTTCCTGATTCATGTGGCTCTGGCGGACTCGGAGGCCCTGCGCAGCTTGGTGACGAACACTCTGAGTGTGCATCCGGAAGTCGCCGGGACAAACACCAGCGTCATCTTCGAATACGTATCGGTGGAGCGGGGGATCGGCTCAGCGGGGGAAGGCTAAGCGGGGCCCAGCGGCACAGTCCTCGGTCCGGGGCCCAGCGCCTCAGCCTTGCGCAAGCCCGCAACCCTCGGTTCAGCCTTGCGCAAGCCCTCAGCCCGGAGCGCTCAGCCCTTGGGCTTGACGACCGGGAACTGGCCGCTGGGCTCTTCGCCTTCCTCGAAATGGCTCGCGGCCGGACCCACGATCAACGAATCCGGAGCACGCGCCACTGAAGTGTCCTTGTTGGGATAGTCGACGGAGTGCAGGACCTGACGCATGGCTTCAAGCCGGGCACGCTTCTTGTCATTCGACTTCACCACCGTCCAGGGAGCATCGCCGGTATCGGTGTAGAAGAACATGGCTTCCTTGGCCTCGGTATAGTCATCCCACTTATCGAGGCTCGCCAAATCGGTGGGGGAGAGCTTCCACTGTTTCACCGGGTCAGTCTCGCGGGCAGCGAACCGGGCCACCTGCTCCGCCCGCCCCACGGAGAACCAGAGCTTGCTGAGCAGCACGCCCGAGTTCACCAGCATCCGTTCGAGCTCCGGCACCTCCCGCATGAACTCCAGGTACTGGGCCGGGGTGCAGTATCCCATCACGCGTTCCACCCCCGCCCGGTTGTACCAGGACCGGTCCATCATGACGATTTCACCTCCGCTGGGAAGCTTCGCCACGTAGCGCTGAAAGTACCACTGGGTGCGTTCTCCGTCGGTGGGCTTTTCCAGGGCCACAATGCGGGCACCGCGGGGGTTGAGGTGCTCGTTGAAACGCTTGATGGCGCCGCCCTTGCCTGCGGCATCACGGCCTTCGAAGATGATCAGCATCTTCTGTCCGGAATCCTTGACCCAGAGCTGCATTTTGAGGAGCTCAATCTGCAGGGCGCGCTTCTGCTTTTCATAACTGCGCCGGGAGAGTTTCGTGTCGTAGGGGTAGTTGTGCCGCCAGGCGTCGTCGTCGGCTTTTTCCTTGATTTTTTTGGTCTTGATCTTCAGCTCGCGCAGTTCATCCAGCTCGTTCGTGTAGTCCGTCACCACGGCCACCTGGCCGGAGCCGTCAGAGGACTGGACCAAACCGTTGCTTTCCGGCGCGGCCGGCTGTGCAGTCGGTTTCTTGTCGGCTTTGGTAGCCGTGGACTTGTTCGTAACCATTGCATCTCCCTGCGCGGACGGTAATTAACGAATCTACGTCCGACCGGCGGAGCAGGGAAGAGCTGTCGAAGCCTGCCCCGCCGGTGCTACTGCCCGAACTTGTCGTCGAACCTCTTCATGAAGGCAGCCATCGCGTCACGGGCCACCGGGCTGACAGGGTGATAGGCCCCGTCATCCCATCCGGTGGTTATGCCCGACGACGCCAGCCAGGAGATTTCCTTGTGGAACTGGCTGTCGGTCGCAACATCGGGGAACACCGGGTTCGGGGGAGCGGTGTATTCGGGGGAGCCCGCATACCGGTACATGAAGGCCGCCATGGCGTCGCGGTTGACCGGCGTCGTCGGCCGGTAGGTGGAGGTTCCGTTCGCCTCGCGCCAACCGGTGGCGATTCCCCGGCTGTTGAGCCAGGCGATTTCCTTGTAGAAGGGGTTGCTGACGGACACGTCCGCAAAGGGCGATTTTTTCGGCGGGACGAAGGCGGGGCTCCCCTCCAACCGGTACATGAAGGCGGCCATGGCGTCGCGGTTCACCGCCTGGAACGGGCGGTACGTTGTGGTCCCGTTTGCCTCGGCCCAGCCCGTGGAAATCCCTTCAGCGGCCATCCAGAGCATCTCGTCATAGAACTGAAGGCCGAAGGGTACGTCGGCAAAGGGCGGCACGCCGTTGGCCATGGCGGCTCCGGCATCCAGAAGGCCGGGACCGCAGTGCGGCGCACAGCTGCCCGGCAGCGGACGGGCGGTTTTCTTCAGCACCAGTTCAACTTGGCCGGGAGTCAGGGCGGGATTGGCGGCCAGCAGCAGGGCCGCGGTGCCGGCCACATGCGGAGCCGCCATCGACGTTCCCTGATAGTAGTTGTAACTTTCGGCAGCGGGCCGGGAAGTTCCGCTGTTCAGCGTGGACATGATCCCGCCCGTCACGTCACCGGTGGTGGTTCCGCCCGGCGCCATGATGTCCACCAGGGAGCCGAAGTTCGAGTATCGGGCCCTCGACCCGTCCCGGTCACCTGCACCCACCACAACCACGTTGGCGCAGTTGGCCGGCTGTGTCCGGCTCGCGGAAATAGCGTCGTTGCCTGCCGCCGCAACGACGACGGCACCGCGGCCGACGGCGTAGTCCACCGCGTCCTGCATGAAGAGCGAGCAGGTGCTTACCCCGCCCAGGCTCAGATTTATGACCCGCGCAGGCGTCGGGTTGAGCGGAAGGCCGGGCACGCTGCCTCCGGCGGCCCAGATGATCCCGTCGGCGATGTCCGACATGTACCCGCCGCAGGTTCCCATGGCACGGACCGGAAGGATCATGGCTCCGGGGGCTACCCCGCTGATCCCGACGCCGTTGCCGGTGCTGGCGGCGACGATGCCGGCAACGTGGGTGCCGTGCCACGTGGACGATGCACCGACCGTCCTGCCGCAGGAACCGGCGTCGTACCAATCTCCTTCATCCCGGGGATCGGCGTCACGGCCGTTACCGTCGCCGGCCATGTCGGGAACGGATATCACGTCGTAACCCGGCAGGACCTTGGCGTTGAGGTCCGTGTGGGCAGTGATGCCGGTGTCGACGACGGCGATCACTTGGCCTTCGCCGGTACCGGCGTTCCAGGCGGCAACCGCATTGGCTCCGCCGCCGGCCGCCCGCAAATTCCACTGCACGGGATACAACGGGTCATTGGGCTCGGCAGCGGACGGGAACAGCACGACGTCCGGCTCCACGGAGGCGACATCCGGATCGGCTTCGAGTGTGTCGACGACGGCGGCTGTTTCTTCCGCGGTGAGGTCCTTGTCCACCGCCACCACCAGTGAGCCCGTGGCGGTTTCATGCAGCTCGGTGACGGAGGTGCCGAGGGGAGCGGCTGCCTGGGAATAGGATTCAACCCGGTCCGGGCCCGAGACCGTCTGGTCCGCGAACTTCACGATAAAGCGATGGCCAGCTTCGGGTGCGGGTGCGGGCTCAGGTACAGGAACGGGCGCAAGCGCAGGTGCGGTCGCGGACGAGGTCGCGGGCTCAGGTACAGGCGCAATGACAGGCGCCGGCACCGGCTCGGTTACCGCGAGGGCCGGCGCTGCCAGGATGGTGCTGCCGACAGCTAGGACTGCAGCCGCTGCCACGGCACGAAGCCGGATTCGGGGACAAAGAATCTTCGCCAAGGGTGTTCCTGTTCAAACGGAGATCGGCCGGTGTTGTGCTGCCGACCGGATACACGGGTGCGGGACGGCTTGTGCCGCGCACGCTGACTCTACCGTGCGGGTTCTCCGGGGAACTTCCCGGCCGCGGGCAGCGACGGAACCCGAAGGGATAAACAGAGGGATAAACAGTGGGAAAGCAGTGCGAAACAGCGGGAAACAGCGACGGGAAAAACAATGCCGCGTCATCGCCCATAATTAATAGCGATGACTTCTCTGCGCTCCAAATTTCTGTCCCTGATAGCCCTGCCCGCAATTCTGTTAGGTTCCGCGGCCTGTACTCCCCTGACGGACGTCGGCGCGGATGCGGGCGCGGGCGCCGGAGGGGGTGCGGGGACGGGCACCGCCACCGCCCAAGAGGCAGCAGCCGGCTCTGCCGCGGAGCAGCTGGAAACTCTTCCCATCAAGGGCAGGGCGCCGAAAACCGGCTATGACCGGGACCAGTTTGGGCCGTCATGGGCCGACGTCGACCACAACGGCTGCGATACCCGCAACGACATTCTGGCCCGCGACCTCACCAACGTTGTGTACAAGGACGGAACGAAGGAATGCGTGGTCGCGTCGGGCACCTTCGCGGATCCCTACACCGGTACGACCATCTCCTTTGTCCGCGGCAACGAGACCAGCACCGCAGTCCAGATCGACCACATCGTGGCTCTCTCGGACGCCTGGCAGAAGGGCGCCCAGCAGCTGTCCGCCGAGGAACGCCGCCAGTTCGCCAATGATCCGCTGAACCTGATGGCGGCCGACGGGCCCGCCAACGGCGCCAAATCAGATTCCGACGCCGCCACCTGGCTGCCGTCCAACAAGGCCTTCCGCTGTGAATACGTAGCCCGGCAGATTGCCGTCAAAGCTGAATACAGGCTTTGGATGACACAGGCGGAACATGATGCATCGGCAAGCGTCCTCGCTTCCTGCCCGGACCAGCCCGTCCCGTCGGACGGCCCCGCGGAAAGCGTCTCCCTTGACACGGCACCGGGCACGGGAGCGGTCCCCGCCGTGCCTGAAAGCCAGCCGGTCTACGCGAACTGCGCGGCGGTCAAGGCCGCCGGCGCTGCCCCGATCAGGGCAGGCGACGCGGGCTGGGACCCGAAGTTCGACGGCGACGGCGACGGCGAGGGCTGCACCTCCTAGGCCCGCCGGGGACCGGGCATTTACTCCTCCCGCGCGTCGTGCACCGTGATCGCAGCGGTGATGAGCGCAAGATGCGAGAGCCCCTGCGGAAAGTTCCCCAGGAAGGAGAAGTCCTCCTCGGCGATCATCTCGGTATACAGACCGACGTCATTAGCCAGCGGAACCAGCTGATCCATCAAGTCCACCGCCTCTTCCCGGCGTCCAACATGGGTCAGCGCCGACACCAGCCAAAATGCACAGGCAACAAAGGTCCCTTCCTCCTTCTCGGCGCCGCTGTAGCGATAGAGCAGCGGCCCGCGTCCGAGTTCTTCGCGCAGTGCGTCGAGAGTTGAGCTCATGCGCTCACCGCGGTCAAAGCCGCTGATCGCATGCAGCAGGATGGAGGCATCGAGCTTGTCCGAACCCGGATACCAGACATAACTGCCGCGCTCTTCAGACCAGCAGTTCTCCCGAACCCATTCGGCAATCCGCTCTTTTTCAGCACGCCAGCGGTCGCCGGGACCTGGGATCTGCCCCAGATCAGCGAGGTGCGAGGCGCAGCTGAGCGCATGCCAGCAGCCGAGCTTGGAGGTGGTGTAGTGGCGCTCGTCCGTGAGTTCCCACATCCCGGCGTCGCGCTTTTGCCAGGTGTCGCACGCCAGATCGGCCAGGTCCGCCAGCAGCCGTCCGGTGCCGGTGTCCAGAACGTGCCCGGCGTCGACATAGAGCTGGACAATATTGAACAGGTCGCCGAAAACGCCCATCTGCAGCTGGCGGGCTGCGTTGTTGCCGCGCACCACGGGGCCGATGCCGCGCCACCCCGGAAGGTCCAGCTCCTGCGCATCCATCGCCCGGTCCCCGTTAAGGGCGGTAAACACCTGCAGTTCCGATCCCTGGCTGCGGATGCTCTTCAGCATGCCCGCGACGGCGGCGTGAACCTCTTCCCGGAGCCCGAACCGAACCAGGGCATTGAGGGTGTAGGCGGTGTCGCGGACCCAGGCGTAGCGGTAATCCCAGTTTTTGCCGCCGGCCAGGCTTTCGGGAAGGGAGGTCGTGGCTGCTGCTGCCACTGCACCCGATGGGCTGTGGATCAGCAGCTTCAAGGCCAGGGCGCTGCGCTCGACCGCCTCGGACCACGGGCCGTCATACGAGAATTCCTTCAGCCAGTTCTGCCAGTTGGCGATGGTGCGCTCGACGCCGGCATCCACCGTTTCGGGGTCCGGCAGCGCCAGTGGTTCGTTGTGGGTGGAAACGACCGCCACCAGGTGCCGGGAGCCCTGAGACGCGGTGAAGGAGCCCGCGATGCCTTGATCCGAGACCTCTTCACTGCCGTGGCGGATACCGCGGACCGCGATGGTGGTCTGCTGGGCGTGGAGCACGGGGCCGTGGGCGCTGTCCTCCACCCAGGGGGAGGCGGTGCCGAAGCAGTTGCCGGGGGACACCGCCCACCGCATCGCCACGCTGCCTTCGAGTCCTTCGATCCGGCGGGCCAGCTCACCCCAGGGCAGGCGTCCAGCGACGCCGGTATTGAGGGAGTCGGTGACCCGGACCCTGCCGGAGGCAGTGGTGAACGTGGTGGCCAGGACGTTGGTGCCGTCAACATAGGTGCGTTCCACAGTGAAATCGTCCACCGGCTGCAGCTCAATCCGCCCGCCGTTTTCGGCGTCCAGCAAGGCTGCGAAGGGCGGCACGGAATCGAGGTCCGGCGTCGGATACCAGTCCACCGACCCGTCCCTGGCCACGAGGGCGACAGTGCGTCCGTCTCCGATGGCCGCATAGGAACGCAACGGGGCGTAACCGTCCAGGCGTCCGTCCACATTCTGCTCTGCGGAGTTCTGGTCTGAAACGTTCTGCTCTGAAGAGTTTTGGTGTGAAGGGTTTTGGTCTGGAGAGTTCTGATCGGACGAGTTCTGTGTGGAGGCGTCCGCTGTCATGGAGGTCCTTCCGTCGGGAAACCGGTTCGGTCCCACCATCGTAGAACTCCGACCTGCTTCGTGCTGAGGCTCAGCGTCATGCTTAGGCTCAGGTCCCCGCCGCCCCTAGGATGGGCCTACGGTCTCCCGGTGAGCCGTGATGATGCTGCTTATTCCATTGGAAACATCCGTTTTCCGTCTCGAAATGTCCGGCTGTCAGGATGGGTATATGTCTTCTTTAACAATTGGTTACGCGGCAATGCTGGAGCAATTCCATCCCACTGAAGCGGTGGCGCTCTCTGAATATGCCGAAAGTAAAGGTTTTTCCGGAGTTATGGCGGCGGACCATTTCCAGCCGTGGGTTCCGGCGCAGGGTCAGTCAGCCTTTGTCTGGAATGTTTTGTCCGCACTGGGTGAACGCACCAAGGGCGATATTGGACCCGGTGTTACCGCTCCCACCTTCCGGTGGCATCCGGCGATGGTTGCGCAGGCGTCGGCGACGCTGGCAGCGATGTATCCGGGCCGGCACTGGCTGGGGCTGGGGTCCGGAGAGGCGCTCAACGAACACATCACGGCGCAGTACTGGCCGGAGGCGCCCGAGCGCATCAACCGGATGTTCGAAGCCATCGACATCATCACCAAGCTCTTCACCAATTCGCTGGCCGGCAAGGACGTCCGGCACAAGGGTGAGTACTACAAGATGGAATCCACCCGGCTGTGGACCATGCCGGAGGTAGCCCCCGAAATCCTGGTGGCCACCGCGGGGCCGGTCACCGCCAAGCGGGCGGGCCGGCATGCGGACGGACTCATCACGGTGGGCGCACCGCTGGAGAAGATCGGAATGCTCTTTGACCGGTTCGACGCCGGAGCGCGTGAAGCCGGCAAGGATCCGGACACCATGCCGAAGGTGCTCCAGCTGCACATGAGCTGGGCTGAGACGGACGAGGAAGCGCTGACCAACGCCATGGTGGAGTGGCCCAACGGCGGCATGAAGTTCCCCAAGGGGGACATCCGCTCGCCGTTCGAGCTGGAGCAGATGGCGAAACTGGTTCGGCCGGAAGACTTCGAGGGACGGCTCGTGATCTCCAGCGACCCGGACGTGCACCGCGCCTATATCCAGAAGTTCGTGGACCTGGGCTTCGACCGCATCTACCTGCACAACGTGGGCCGGAACCAGCGCGAGTGGATCGACGTCTTCTCCCGCAGCGTGCTGCCTGCACTTAAGCGCTGACCCGATGGGCAGCATCACGCTGTTTACCCTTCCCGGCATCGGAGAGATAACTCCGGGGACGGATCTGGCGGCGGTGATCCTCTCCGCCGCGGCAGCAGCCCCGGACTGCACCCTGCAGCCCGGGGACATCCTGGCGGTCACGTCCAAGATCGTGTCCAAGGCCGAGGGCCGCCAGGTGCCCGCGGCGGACCGGGAACAGGCCATCACGGACGAAACCGTTCGGGTTGTCGCGAGCAGGACCCACCCCGGCGGAGTGACCCGGATTGTCGAAAACAAGCTCGGCATCGTCGCCGCCGCTGCCGGCGTGGATAACAGCAACACTCCCGCCGGGACGGTGCTGCTGCTGCCCGTTGACCCGGACGCCTCGGCGCGGGCGCTGTGCGCCGCCCTGCGCCGGGCACTGGGCTTCGACGTCGGAGTCCTCATCACCGACACCATGGGGCGGGCCTGGCGCGAAGGGCAGACCGACGCCGCCATTGGAGCCGCCGGCGTGGACGTCATCACCGATCTGCGCGGCAGCGTGGACACCTTCGGCCAGCTGATGAAGGCGACCATGACCGCTGTCGCGGACGAGATCGCGGCAGCCGCAGACCTCATCAAGGGCAAGACGAGCCAAAACCCAGTGGCGGTGGTGCGCGGCCTGCCCGAGCTGGTCAGGCCCTCCGGCACGCGCTCACGGAACGAAGGGTCCCGAAACGATGGCTCCCGAAACGATGGGGCCCGGAACGAAGGGGCCCGGAACGAAGGGTCCCGGAACGATGGGGCCCGAAACGATGGGGCCCGCTCGCTGGTGCGCCCGGCGGAGCAGGACATGTTCCGGTTGGGCTCCGACGAAGCCTGGCGTGAAGGCTACGCCGCGGCGTGCCGGGATGCCGGGCTGCCGGTTCCGGATTTCAAACAAGCGTAATTTACGGCAGCGACAGGGCTATCAGCGGGCGGCCGGTCGCCGGATGCTCGAGCACGTGGGCGTGCACGCCGTAGACGGTATGGATCAGGTCGGCAGTCAGCACCGCGCGGGGGTCACCGGCGGCCACCACGGTGCCTGCGGAGAGGACAATCACGTGGTCGCAGTGGGCGGCAGCGTGCGTCAGGTCATGCAGGGCGGCGACGACGGCGATGCCCTGCCCGGCCAGCCTCCGCATCAGGTGCAGCGTGGTCAGCTGCGCGTACGGATCCAGATGATTTGTCGGCTCGTCCAGCAGCAGCAGCTGCGGTTTTTGCGCCAGCGCCCGGGCCAGCTGGACCCGCTGGCGCTGTCCGCCGGACAGCTCGCCGAACAGCCGGTCCGCCAGATCCGCCACACCGGCTGACTCCAGAGCGTCCACCACTTCGGCGTCGTCTTCGCTGCCGCCGAAGCCCAGCAGCGGACGGTGCGGCATGGTTCCCAGGGCCACGACGTCCCGCACGGTCAGCGGCGTATCGGTGCCGGATTCCTGCTCTGCAAGGGCCGCGATGCGGGCACGTTCCCGGCGGGGCAGCCGCAGCAGGTCCCGGCCCTGCCACAGGACGGTGCCGCGGCGGACGGGAACGACGCCGGCCAGGGCCCGCAGCAGTGTGGACTTGCCGGCGCCGTTGGGCCCCACCAGCGCCGACAGGGCGCCGGCCGGAACGGTGCAGTCCACGCCGTCCACCACGAGGTTGCCGCCCAGGGACACATCCAGCGCGGCTGCCTGAAGAGTTGCAGCGCTCATGCCCCGCCCTTCCGCCTGGCCAGCACGTACGCGAACACCGGCGCACCGATCACCGCGGTCACCACGCCCACGGGCAGTTCGCGGGGCTCAAAGACAAAGCGGGCCCCGGTATCGGCCCAGATCAGGAAGATGGCACCGAGCAGGGCGGACAGCGGCAGCAGCGAACGGTGCCCGGGGCCGGTGATCAGCCGGACCACATGCGGAAACACCAGCCCGATGAAGCCGATGGCTCCGCTGACGGAGACCATGGCGCCGGTCAGCAGGGCGGTTCCGGCCAGCATGGACCACCGCACGGCCGGAACATTGATGCCCAGGGCCGAGGCGGCGTCGTCACCGAAGGCGAAACCGTCCAGGAGGCGGAAGGCAGCCAGCAGCGGCACCCCGACCACCAGCAGGGCAGCGGCGGAGATCGCCGCACTGGACCACTGCGCGCCGCTCAGCGAACCGAGCAGCCAGCCCAGGATATTGCGGTACGAGTCACCTGTGGCGGTCCAGAAAATCACCAGGCTGGTGAGGGCGCTGCCCAGTGAGGAAACGGCCACTCCGGCCAGCACGGTGCGCGACGGCGTGAGTCCGCCGGCCAGCCGGGCCAGCAGCAGGGTTGCCGCCAGCGCCGCCAGGGCGCCGACGAAGGCAGCCAGCGGCAGCAGCAGCTGCAGGCCCAGCAGCACCACGCAGACAGCGCCCAGCGAGGCTCCGGAGGACAGGCCCAGCAGATACGGGTCGGCCAGGGCGTTACGGGTCAGCGCCTGCATGACTGCACCGCTGATGGCCAGGCCGGCGCCCACTGCAGCGGCCGTCAGGACCCGGGGCAGGCGCAGCTCCCAGATGATTCCGTCGTGCAGGGGGGACAGCGGGCTGGTGCCCAGCCCGAGATGAGCGGCTATGGTGCCGAAGGCGTCCGCGACGCTGATGTCTGCCGGTCCCACCGCCGTCGCCGCCGCAACGGAAAAAACGAGCACTGCGGCAAGGACCGCCGTCGCCGGCCCCGTGCGGAACCGTCGGCGCGGTGTGTGCGCGGCTGACCCCGACGTTGACCCGGCTGACCCCGACGCTGACCCCGACGTTGATCCGTCCGCAGCCGGCCGGCGCGGAACCGGCTCCTGCACCGCACCGGCGTTCACGGCCGGCGCAGGCGGCGGCGTTTTCGCTGCGGTCCGGCTGCTGCGGATGGAGGTCACGGCAGGCTGGACAGCTGATCGGCGAGGTCCGCCACGGCTTCAGCGTTGCGGACGCCGGCCTCACCGGCGGCGAAGGGCAGGACCAGATAGCGCTCGTTAATCACCGCGTCCATCCCGGCAGTGGCGGGCATGGACGCCAGCAGCTCCTTCTTGGACTCTGCGGTGTTCCGGTCTGCGTCCACGAGGACTATGACATCGGGGTTGGCAGCAACAACCGTTTCCCAGCTCAGCGACGCCCAGGAATCGTCAACGTCCGCAGCAATGTTCACCAGGCTGAGCGCGTCCATCATCATTTGCGGAGCACCCAGCCCGGCCCCCGCATACGGGGTGTCCCGCCCCGAGGAGAACCAAAAGGCGGTTTGATCCTCGCCGGCCGGCGTTACGCCGTCGAGCACGCTGCGCTGTTCAGTGATGAGCTCCGCCGCTGCTTCGGGTGCGCCGAAGAGGGCTCCGGCTTCCGTAATGTTCGCGAAGACATCCTCGAAATCCAGTTTTCCGGGGGTGCCTTCTTCCCGGCAGGCCGCCGGAGAGACATAGCTGCCGATTCCCAGCGACGCGAGGAAGTCGCGTTCGCCGGCCGTGTCGGAGCTCAGGTTTGACTCCCAGCCGGCGTAAATGAAGTCTGGTTCGAGTTCCAGTACGGCTTCCTGGGTGGGCGCCGCCTCGGACAGGACCGGCACCGATGCTGCGTCGGTAGCCAGGGCCTCGGGGACCGGGCCGTCGGAGAAGGCCGAGCCAACCACTCTGCTGCCCAGGCCCAGGGCAAGAAGGGTCTCCAGGGCCGTGGACTTAATCGTCACAATGCGCTCGGGCGGGGACTCAAGGGTCACTTCCGTGCCGCAGTTGGTCACTGTCACCGGGTACGACGCCGAAGCATCGGGCGTGCCTGAGGCGGCGGTTCCGGTGGGGTCCTGTGCATCGGGCTTCGACGGTTCGGTTGTCCCTGAACAGCCGGTAAGGCCGGCCAGCGCGGCCGCCAGGAGCAGGGAAAGGGCAGGGGTAAGGGATCGGTTCATAGTTCCTCGCAGGTGGAAAGGAAATCGGAGGGATCTATGGTCCAAATCCAGACCAGTTCTACCGGCCATTTCCGGCCGGTGATCTATCGAGGAGGTTAGCACCCCATTGTTTCGGGTGTGTGCCGCGGTGGCCATTATCCGCTTCCGGGGGTCCCCAAACAACAGGTGAAAAACCCTTGCGGGTTCCGGCGGGAGCGTCAAGGATGAACAGACGCCGCGGCAAGTAAGTTCAACCTTTTTACGCGGTGGAAATGTTGGGGAAATGTTCAGGACAGAGACTGATTAAGGCCCTTCAACCGGCCAATCAGGACCGCGGCACCTATGCCGCTACTTAGGAGGCACAATGACAATCATCCGTACAGCCTTGACCCAGACGACCTGGACCGGGGATGAAGAGTCCATGGTTGCCAAGCACGAGGAATTTGTCCGCAAGGCAGCTGCCGAGGGCGCACAGATCATTTGTTTCCAGGAATTGTTTCACGGCCCGTATTTCGGGATTGTGCAGGACAACAAGTACTACGACTACGCGCAGAAGGTTCCCGGGCCCCTGACCGAGCGGTTCTCGAAGCTTGCCGCAGAGCACAATATGGTGATCATCCTTCCGATTTACGAAGAGGATCAGCCCGGAGTCCTCTACAACACCGCTGCGGTGATCGACTCCGACGGAACCTATCTCGGCAAATACCGGAAGAACCACATTCCCCACGTCGAGAAGTTCTGGGAAAAGTTCTACTTCCGGCCGGGAAACATGGGCTGGCCGGTGTTTGAAACCGCCGTCGGCACCGTGGGCCTGACCATTTGCTACGACCGCCACTTCCCTGAAGGCTGGCGGGTGCTGGGCCTGAACGGCGCACAGATTGTCTTCAACCCGAACGCCTCCAAGCCGGGACTGTCCAACCGGCTCTGGGAGCTGGAGCAGCCCACCGCCGCAGCGGCCAACGGCTACTACGTGGTGGTTCCCAACCGGGTGGGAGCCGAAACCAACGAGTTCGGCGATGAAGCCGTGGATTTCTACGGCACGTCCTACATGGTGGACCCGCAGGGCAACTACGTGGGCGACATTGGCGCCCGCGACGGCGACGAGCTGATGATCCGGGACCTGGACATGGGCCTGGTCCGGACGGCGCGCAACAACTGGCAGTTCTACCGCGACCGCCGCCCGGACGCCTACGCGCCGATCACGGCCCCGTAGCCTCCGGACAGACGCGCCAGACGGCCTGAAAGGGCCGAGCCTTTATACAGACAAGGATGTCGTTTTGAGTACAACACTGATTACCGGAGGCACAGTCGTCACCTCCACCGGCCGCAGCGAGGCGGACGTTCTCATTGACGGGGAGAAAATCGCGGCGGTGCTTGCACCGGGGTCCACGCTTTTGGGGCACGACCTTGCCGGTTCCGTTGACACGGTGCTGGACGCCGCCGGCAAGTACGTGATTCCGGGCGGAATTGACGCCCACACCCACATGCAGATGCCGTTTGGCGGCACCGAGGCCTCCGACACCTTCGAGACCGGAACCCGTGCCGCAGCCTGGGGAGGCACGACGACGATTGTCGACTTCGCGATTCAGCGCTACGGCGAGCGCGTGATGGACGGGTTGGCCGCCTGGCACGAGAAGGCAGCCGGGGAATGCGCCATCGACTACGGGTTCCACCAGATCGTCGGGGACGTCAATGACGATTCCCTGAAGGCCATGGCCGGTCTCATTGACGAAGGGGTCTCCAGCTACAAACTCTTCATGGCCTACCCGGGAGTTTTTTACAGCGACGACGCCCAGATCTACAAGGCCATGCGCGTTGGTGCCGACACCGGACTGATGACCATGATGCACGCCGAGAACGGTCCGGCCATTGACGCCATGGTCAGCGAACTGCTGGCGCAGGGCAAAACCGATCCCTATTACCACGGGGTGGCGCGCGCCTGGCAGATGGAGGAGGAAGCCACCCACCGGGCCATCATGCTGGCCAACCTCACCGGAGCGCCCCTGTATGTGGTGCATGTTTCCGCGAAGCAGGCCGTTGAGCAGCTGGCCGCGGCACGCGACAACGGACAGAACGTCTTCGGCGAGACCTGCCCGCAGTACCTCTACATGAGCCTGGAGGACCAGCTCGGCGCCGAAGGCTTTGAGGGCGCCAAATATGTCTGTTCCACACCGCTGCGCTCCAAGCATGAACACCACCAGGACCACATGTGGCAGTCGCTGCGCACCAACGACATTCAGATGGTGGCCACCGACCACTGCCCGTTCTGCATGAAGGGGCAGAAGGACCTGGGGGTGGGCGACTTCTCCAAGATTCCCAACGGCATTGGATCGGTGGAACACCGGCTGGACCTGATGTACCAGGGCGTGGTGGACGGGAAGATCACCCTCGAGCGCTGGGTGGAGATCACCAGCACGACGCCGGCACGAATGTTCGGCATGTACGGCACCAAGGGCGTGATCGCCCCGGGAGCCGACGCCGACGTCGTCATCTACGACCCGGCGGGCCACACCTCCATCGGGCTGGACAAGACCCACCACATGAACATGGACTACTCGGCCTGGGAGGGCTACGAGATCGACGGGCACGTCGACACCGTGCTCTCGCGGGGCCGGATCCTCATCAACGACAACGAATATCTGGGCACCAAGGGCCACGGGCGCTACATCCGCCGTGCCCCGAGCCAGTATCTGATCTAGGAGCGGAAAAGCATGGAATTTGGAGCAGTTCTGCAGTGCAATCCGCCCGTCGCACGAACGGTGGCGCTCGCCAAGAGGGCCGAGGAATTTGGGTTCGACTACGTCTGGACCTTTGATTCCCACATCCTGTGGCAGGAACCGTACGTCATCTACAGCCAGATCCTGGCGGAAACCCAGAACATCAAGGTGGGGCCCATGGTCACCAACCCGGCCACCCGGGACTGGACCGTCACCGCTTCCACCTACGCCACGCTGAACTCGATGTACGGCAACCGGACGGTGTGCGGGATCGGCCGCGGCGACTCGGCGCTGCGCGTGAGCAACGGCAAACCCACCACCCTGAAAACGCTGCGCGAATCGATCCACGTCATCCGCGAGCTGGCGAACTCCCGCTCGGTGGAATACAACGGCGCCACCCTCCAGTTTCCGTGGAGCAAGGGCTCGGAGCTGGAAATGTGGGTGGCCGCCTACGGCCCGCTCGCGCTGAAGCTGACCGGCGAGGTTGGCGACGGCTTCATCCTGCAGCTGGCGGACGTCGACATCGCCGAATGGATGATCGGGGCGGTGCGGTCTGCCGCGGCAGCCGCCGGGCGCGACCCCATGGCCATCAAATTCTGCGTGGCTGCGCCCATGTATATAGGGGAGGACTGGGAGCACATGCGGGAGCAGTGCCGCTGGTTCGGGGGCATGGTGGGCAACCACATAGCCGACATCGTGGCCAAGTACGGGGCGGACTCGGCCGTGCCGCAGGCACTCACCGACTACATTGCCGGCCGGGAAGGCTATGACTACAACGAGCACGGCCGGGCGGGGAACACGCACGCCGCCTTTGTGCCGGACGAGATTGTGGACCGCTTCTGCCTGATGGGCACGGCGGAGCAGCACATTGAAAAGCTCGAAAAGCTCAAGGCCCTGGGCGTCACCCAGTTCGCCGGGTACCTCCAGCATGACAACAAGGAGGAAACCCTGCGGATCTACGGCGAGAGCGTCATTCCGGCGATGCGCGAGACCGTGAGCGCAACGGCATGACCGGCACCGGAACCAGGACGCCGCCGGCAGCTCGGATCGGCTGGGCCGCCGGCGGAGTGCTGGTTCCGGTGTTGCTCTGGGAAGGATACAAACTTGCCGGACCGGCCGGCGGCGTGAGCTTGGGCGGCTTCCCGCTCCTGCCCCGCACCACCGACCTGGCCATGCCGCACGTCTGGACCATGCTGGCGAGGCTGGCGGAACCGGCTACCTCGGCCGCCGGGGCGCCGCCTCTCTGGACCGCAGTCCTCGAAGCCGCAGCTTTTACCCTGGGGATCGCCGCGCTGGGCTGGCTGCTGGGAGTACTGGTCGGGATGGGGCTTGCCATGGTCATGCAGCGCTTCCGCTCCGCGGGGTCCGCGCTCCTGCCGTGGATCATCCTGAGCCAGACCGTTCCGCTGATCGCCATTGCTCCGCTGGTCCGGCGGTGGGGATCCCAGCTCGAGATCGGCTCCTTCGCCTGGGAGAACTGGATGTCGGTGGCCGTGATTGCTTCCTATCTGGCCTTCTTCCCCGTGGCAGTCGGTGCCCTGCGGGGATTCGCCTCCCCCCAGGCCAGCCACGTGGACCTCATGCACAGCTACTCGGTGGGCTGGTGGCGCAGCTTCCTGTTCCTCCGCCTGCCCGCCAGCATCCCGTTCCTGCTGCCGGCCCTGAGGCTGGCGGCGGCAAACGCCGTAATCGGCGCCGTCGTCGCCGAAGTATCAATCGGGCTGAAGGGCGGGATCGGCCGAATGATCGTGGAGTACGCGGCCGCTGCCGGGGGAGACCCCGGCAAACCCTGGGCACCCATTTTCGGCGCCGTCCTGCTGGGACTGGCGGCAGTGGCCGCCACCTCCGTCCTGGGACTGTTCCTGCACCGCTACCGCAGAGGAGAACAAACAGCATGAATGGATCACCAGAAGCGGCGGTCCCGGCGGTGCCGGAACCGGCGGTGGAAGTTCGGGATGTCCACCGGGTTTTCCCCACCGGCCGCGGCTCCGTCACTGCCCTGGAGGCAGCCAGCCTGACCGTGGCACCGGGCGAATTCGTGTCGCTGATCGGACCCTCGGGCTGCGGCAAGAGCACCCTGCTGCGATTGATTGCGGACCTGGACGAACCGAGCAGCGGAACCATCAGCGTCTTCGGGCGGACCGCCCGGCAGGCACGCAAAGAGCAGGCCTACGGCATAGCGTTCCAGCAGGCGGGCCTGCTGCCCTGGCGAACAGTCCGCGCCAATATTGAGCTCCCGCTTCAGCTGCACGGAACCGCCGCAAAGGTCCGCCGGGACCTCGCCGAGGAACTCCTGGCGATGGTGGGGCTTACCGAATTCGCCGACTCCTTTCCGGACCAGCTTTCCGGCGGCATGCAGCAGCGGGTTGCCATCGCCCGGTCGCTGGCCGAAAGTCCGCGGCTGCTGCTGATGGATGAGCCGTTCGGTGCCCTCGATGAGATGACCCGGGAACGGATGCAGAACGAGTTGGTGCGGATCTGCGCGGAAACGGGAGCCGCCGTCGTTTTTGTCACGCACTCCATTCCGGAAGCAGTGTTCCTCTCCGACCGGGTGTTCGTGATGTCGGCCCGGCCCGGACGGATCAAGGCAGTGCTGCCCATGCGGCTCGGCACCGCCGGGGAGCGCGGCGAGAACCTGCGCGAAGACACTGCCTTTTACGCCGCCATCACGGCCGTCCGGGAATCGCTGCACGGCACCGCGGCACCGGCCCTGCGCGGGGTGGAGACGCGGTGACCGCGCTGGAGCCCTCCACGCTGAAAACGGCGCCGGCGGCTGAGGCGGTCACCTCGCCCGCACTGTTGGGGCGTGCCCTCGACGGCGGCCGGCAGGCACTGCTGCCGGTGCTGCTGGGACTCGCGGCGCTGCTCCTCTGGCAGGGGGCTGTGAGCCTGTTCTCTGTTCCTGCGTTCGTGCTGCCCGGGCCGTTCGACATCGCCGCGGCGTTTGCCGGCAACCTGGGCAATATTGTCTCCGCCTCGCTCGTGACCGGAGGCAACGCTGCGGCGGGACTGGTGGCCGGCGGCCTGCTGGGCGTGGCGGCCGCCGTCGTCGCGGCCCTTCTTCCCGTCTTCGACCGGCTGGCCGGGCCGCTGGTGGCCGCGCTTTCCGTAGTGCCGATCGTCGCCGTCGCGCCGGTGCTCTATACGATGTTCGGCGCCGGCGAGGAGGCGCCGCGGCAAATCGTGGCGGGAATTGCCGTGTTCATTCCCGTCTACGTGAACTCGCTGCGCGGGTTCCGGCAGGTCCTGCCCGTGCACCGTGACCTGATGCGCTCCTACAGCGCCGGCCGCTGGCAGGTGGCCCGCACCGTCACGCTTCCCAGCGCCGTCCCCTATATGTTCACCGGACTGCGGATCGCTTCCTCGCTGGCCGTGATCTCGGCGCTGATAGCCGAGTATTTTGGCGGCCCGGTGGGCGGACTGGGTAAATCCATCACTTCCGCAGCCTCCGCCAGCAATTACACGCTGGCCTGGGCCTACGTCCTGGGCGCCGTCGTCGTCGGCCTCGTCTTCTTCTGTGCCACCGCCGCATTGGAGAAATACAGCTCCCGGCACTAACCGCCGGTTCACTTCCGTCCCGTCCGGGCGGTTCTGCTCACAGCTATTGCTTACACCTATTTGGAGGCAACGAAATGGCACGTGGAAATGGAAAACGCATCCGCACCGCCGCAGCGGCAGGGACTGCGGCAGCACTGGTCCTGGCAGGCTGTGCTTCGGGCAGCGGAGCGGACGAGGGTGAAGCGGCCGAAGGGCTGACGCCGGTAAAACTCCAGCTGCAGTGGTTCTCGCAGGCACAGTTTGCCGGCTACTACGCGGCGCTGGACCAAGGATTTTTTGAGGACGAAGGACTGGACGTGGAAATCGTCGAGGGCGGGGCGGATATCGTGCCGCAGGACGTGCTCGCCTCCGGGGACGTGGACTATGCGATCTCCTGGGTGCCCAAGGTTTTGGGATCCATTGAGCAGGGAGCCAACATCACCAATGTGGCGCAGATCTTTGAGCGCAGCGCCACGCTGCAGGTGGCGATGGCCGATTCCGGCATCGACGGCCCGGAGGATCTGGCGGGGAAGAAGGTGGGCTCGTGGGGATACGGCAATGAATGGGAGCTCTTCGCGGGCCTGCAGAACGCGGGCGTGGCGGCAGATGACATTGAACTGATCCAGCAGGCCTTCGATATGAACGGGTTCCTCTCCGGAGACATCGATGCGGCCCAGGCCATGACGTACAACGAGTACGCGCAGGTGCTGGAGACGGTGAACCCGGAGACGGGGGAGCTGTATCAGCCCGAGGACCTGACGGTAATCGACTGGAACGAAGAGGGTTCCGCCATGCTGCAGGACGCCATCTGGGCGGACGCGTCACGGCTGGCCGACGACGCCGAGTACCAGGACACCACCACCGCCTTCATCAAGGCAGCCATCAAAGGCTGGATCTACGCCAAGGACAATCCGGAGGAAGCGGCCACGATCGTGACGGAATCCGGGTCCACCCTGGGGCAGAGCCACCAGCTGTGGATGACGAATGAAACCAACAAGCTCATCTTTCCCTCCACCAACGGCGTGGGCATGATCGATGAAGGGGCCTGGAAGCAAACCGTGGATATCGCCATGGATACGAAAAACGAAACCGGAACAACCATCCTGACCACTGAACCGCCGGAAACCGCCTACACGAATGAGTATGTGGAGAAGGCGCTGGCCGAGCTGGAAGAGGAAGGCGCGGACACCAAGGGCACGGACTACGAGCCCATTGACGTCACGCTGGCCGAGGGCGGCAACTAACCGGGCTGCTCAACCGACCGGCCCGGCCGGGCTGCTCAACCGGCCAGCTCATCCGGCTGCTCATCCAGCTGCTTAACCGGCCGGCCCGGCCGGCAACCCGCAGATAGCCGCGATCGGATAGTCACGGCGCGAGACCAGCTGCTAACTACGAGATACAGGACGGCGGCCGGCAGCAGCAGCTGCCGGCCGCCGCTGCGTGGGCGGATGCTATCGGCGGATGTTGTGCGGGCCGGATGTCGTCCGGGGCTCTGCCGGGAGAAGGTGTTCCCGGGGTTGGGTTCTCCCCGAGCGTGTCCGGGGGGCCGTTCGGGGCCTGTTTGGGGCCTGTCCGGGGGCCTTCGGGAGCCGAGTTGCGGCGGGGTCCAAACCTGTGTAAAGTCTTCTAAGTCGCCGCGGCCGGGAGTTGAAAAACTTACCGAGCAGGGCGGCCAAACCCCACCAAAAACATCCTGGTGATCCATCCTGCCC
>NZ_JBBPFS010000014.1:0-13519 GCF_038069765.1 Arthrobacter sp. G119Y2
TTATTGCCCTGGCTCGGCGTCGTTCTGATGTCCTCTTCGCCATGCTCCGCGACGGAACTCTATACGCAGACCCGGCGCCCAGAAACCTGCCCTCAGCTGCTTGACGAAAACCATAGAGGCACCCCCCGGATATGCCAACGGCGGCCGGAACGTGAGTCCGGCCGCCGTTGGACCCCGGGGAGGCCCGGGGTGTTGCTGGTGCGGGCGCTAGGCCAGCGTGACCAGGTCCAGATAGGAGTCGTTCCAGTGGTCCTCGTCGCCGTCGGGCAGCAGCACCACCCGCTCGGGATTCAACGCTGCCACTGCTCCCTCGTCGTGGCTGACCATGACCACTGCCCCGGAGTAGGTGCTCAGTGCACCCAGAATCTCCGCGCGTGAAGCCGGGTCCAGGTTGTTGGTGGGCTCATCGAGAAGCAGGACGTTGGCCGAGGAGGCCACGATGGTCGCCAGGGCCAGGCGGGTCTTCTCACCGCCGGAGAGCACACCGGCCTTCTTCTCGACGTCATCGCCGCTGAACATGAACGAACCCAGCACACTGCGGACCTCGGCGTCATCCATGTCCGGAGCCGAGGAGCGCATGTTTTCCAGCACCGTCCGCTCGGTGTCCAGGGTTTCGTGCTCCTGGGCGTAGTAACCCACCTTCAGGCCGAAACCCGGGATGATTTTGCCGGTGTCCGGCGTGTCCACGCCGGCCAGCATGCGCAGCAGCGTGGTCTTGCCGGCACCGTTCAGGCCCAGGATGACCACCTTGGAACCGCGGTCGATCGCCAGGTCCACGTCCGTGAAGATTTCCAGCGAACCGTAGCTCTTGCTCAGGCCCTCGGCCATCATCGGAGTCTTGCCGCAGGGTGCCGGATCCGGGAAACGGAGGGCCGCAACGCGGTCGGTTGCACGGACGGCGTCCAGTCCTCCCATGAGCCGGTCCACGCGCTTAAGCATGCTCTGCGCAGCGGAGGCACCCGAGGCACGGGCCTTCATCTTGTTGGCCTGCGCCAGCAGGATGCCGGCCTTCTTCTCCGTGTTGGCACGCTCGCGCTTGCGGGCGCGCTCGTCGGTCTCGCGCTGGATCTTGTAGCGCTTCCAGTCCATGTTGTAGATGTCGATCGTGGCGCGGTTGGCGTCCAGGCTGAAGACCTTGTTCACGGTGGCCTCAAGCAGAGCAGTATCGTGGCTGATCACGATCAGGCCGCCGGTGTGGTTCTTCAGGAACTCGCGCAGCCAGGCGATGGAGTCGGCATCAAGGTGGTTGGTGGGCTCATCGAGGAGCATCGTCTCGGCATCCGAGTAGAGGATCCGGGCCAGTTCCACGCGGCGGCGCTGACCGCCGGAGAGGGTGCTCAGCGGCTGGTTCAGCAGGCGGTCCGGCAGGGCCAGGTTCGCACAGATGGTGGCAGCTTCAGATTCGGCGGCATAACCGCCGGCGGCGAGGAAGTCCGCCTCGAGGCGGTCATAGCGGTTCATGGCCTTGCGCGAGATTTTTTCGTCATCGCTGGCCATCTCGTCCTGGCACTTTTTCAGCTGCGCCGTGACCACGTCCAGGCCGCGGGCGGAAAGAATCCGGTCCTTGCCCAGCTGCTCCATGTCCGGAGTGCGCGGATCCTGCGGCAGGTAGCCGATTTCCCCGACGCGCTTCACATGGCCGTTTGCGGGCAGTGCCTCGCCGGCCAGAACCTTGGTAAGGGTGGTTTTGCCCGCTCCGTTGCGGCCCACCAATCCAATTTTGTCGCCTTTGTCAACACGGAATGAAACCGCTTCCATGAGCAAACGTGCGCCGGCACGGAGCTCGAGATTAGATACGGCAATCACTCAGTGGACCTTTCGAGGGGGTTGGGGGTAGAGGCTGAACTGCGGAAGCAGCCTCTCAAGTCTACCGTCCATAGCGGATTTGTAGAAAAGCTCCAAAGGAATAAGCGCCGGTCCCGGCTAGTGTCGGGAGCGGAGCAGCCCCGCTCCCCCGCCCTGACAGGCAGGGACCGCGGCGCCACCCGCAGGGTGAGATGCCTCACCCTTGTAGAACTTCCATGAAATGAGGCCAGATGAGTACTCCTTCCGCTCCCCCGGCGGCCGCCGCCGGCCGCGCACCTCGGCAGCGCAGCCGGTGGACTGCCCGTGATTTGTCGCTCATTGCGGTCTTCGCGGCCCTGACAGCGGCATTTTCCGTCCTCCCGGGCATACCCCTGGGACCCGGGGTGCCCATCACGCTGCAGACGCTCGCTGTCATGCTGACCGGGATTATCCTGGGTCCGACGCGCGGGGCGGCTGCAGTGGGCCTGTTCCTGCTGGCTGGCCTGGCCGGCCTGCCGGTGTTCAGCGGGTTCCGCGGGGGCCTGGGTGTCCTGGCCGGACCGTCCGCCGGATATTTGCTGGCTTTCCTGCCCGCGGCGTTTGTTGTCGGACTGCTGGCCCGCCTGGTCCTGCGGCGTACCCGCCGGGCCCGCTTCCCGCTGCTGTTTGCCGCCGCAATGGTCACGAGCTTCCTCGTCGTCCACCCGCTGGGCATCACCGGCCTGATGGTGAACGCAAAGCTTGGATTCCCGGCGGCATTGGCTGCCGATATGGCGTTCTGGCCCGGCGACGTCCTGAAGAACCTGCTGGCCGCTGCAGTGGGCGTCAGCGTCCTGACAGCCTTTCCGCGCCTGGCGCCAAAGCCCCGCTGATGCCCTTGATCCAGTTGCGGGACGTTTCGGTGCTGCCGGACGGCTCCTTTGCGGGGGCCCCGGCCGTTCCCATCCTGCACCGCCTCACCCTTGACCTGGCCGAGGCCCGGATAGCAGTCGTGGGTGCCAACGGTTCCGGCAAATCCACCCTGCTCAGGCTGCTCAACGGCCTGCTGCTTCCCGATACCGGAACAGTCACCGTCGACGGCCTGGACACGGCGAAACACGGCAGCCGGGTCCGGCGGCGGGTTGGCTTTGTCTTTACCGATCCGCTCTCCCAGCTGGTCATGCCCACGGGACGGGACGACGTCGAGCTGTCGCTGCGCGCCAAAGTCCGGGCGCGGGAGGAACGCCGAACGGCGGCCGAATCCCGGCTCTCGGCCATGGGGCTGCTGGAACTGGCAGACCGCAGCATTTACGACCTTTCCGGCGGTGAACGCCAGCTGATGGCCCTGACCTCCGTCCTGGCCGTTGACCCGGGCATCCTCGTTGCCGATGAACCGAGCACGCTCCTTGATCTGCGCAACACCGCGCGGCTCCGGCGGATCTTCGCTGAACTCCCCCAGCAGATTATCTACACCACGCACGACCTCGACTTCGCAGCGGATGCGCAGCGTGTCCTGGTGGTTGACGGCGGCAGGATTGCCTACGACGGCGGCCCGGACGAGGCCCTCGACGCCTACCGTGCGCTGGCACTGGGGACCCGGTGAGAATGCCGTGAGGAGTTCCCCCGATCTGCTCGGCGGCTACCGGCCCAGCCGATCCCCCGTGCACCGGACGCCGCTGGCCCTCAAAGCCAGCGCCGTCGTCGCGCTCTCCGCTGCCGTGATGGCAGCAGCCTCGCTGCCGGTGCTGGGGCTGGCACTGGTGCTGCTCGCCGGACTGTACGCTGCGGCCGGCCTGCTGTCCGAAGCCTGGCAACCCCTAAAGCTCATGTGGCCTGTGCTGCTCCTCCTCGGCGCTTTCCAGGCGTTCGCCGCCGGTCCTGGAACGGCTGCACTGGTCACCGGCAATATTGTGGCCTGCGTGGCTGCCGCGCGGCTGCTCACCCTGACCACCCCGGTCCAGGAGCTGCTTGACGGCCTGGTGGCGCTGGCCCGTCCGTTCCGCGTCCTTGGAGCGGATCCGGAGCGCTTCGGGCTGACGCTGGCCCTCATGATGCGCAGCATCCCCTTCCTGCTGGGCTCGGCGCGCGATGTCCGGCAGTCGGCGATGGCCCGGGGCCTGGAGCGCAATCCACGGGCGCTGACGGTTCCCGTAGTCATCAAGGCAGTGGCCTACGCGCAGCAGACCGGTGATGCCCTGGCGGCCCGCGGCATCGGGGAAGCGCCTGAACGCAGGCCGCGCTGAGGTCCGGCTCTTCACGGACGGCCGCGCTGGGTCCCTCGATCTTCGCGCGGCACCGCCGGAGCCGCCCGGCATGCCGATTATGCGACCATAAGCCCGCTGATCGTCGGGGATAATTGCCGGTATGAGTTTTAACGAAAATGCACGCCTCGATTCCTCCCGGGTCCGCGACCGCCGGGGCAAAGGCAAGGGAATTGCCGTAGGCGGAGGGCTCGGCGGCGGCCTAATCCTGATCCTGTCCCTGATCTTTGGGTCCGACGTTGTGGACACTCTCGGTCTCACCGACGGGGCCGGTGCCGAAACCGGATCCGGCAGCTCACCAAGTATTACCGAGTGCCTGGACGGAGCGGACGCCAACGAGCGGCTGGACTGCCGGATCGTGGGGACCGCCGAAAGCCTGGACAGCTACTGGGGGCCGGCGCTGGCAGCCGAAGGACTCACCTACACCGAGCCCGGCGTTACCCTGTTCACCGGCCGGACGTCCACCGCCTGCGGGTCCGCGACCTCCGCCGTCGGGCCCTTCTACTGCCCGGCTGACGAGCAGACCTATTACGACACCGCATTTTTTGACGACCTCGTGGCGCAGTACGGCGCCTCCGGCGGGCCGCTCGCCCAGGAGTATGTGGTGGCCCATGAATTCGGCCACCACATCCAGAACCTGACAGGGGTTCTCGGCGCTTCCGCGCAGGATCCGCAGGGCGCGGAATCCGCTGCAGTCCGCACCGAGCTTCAGGCCGACTGCTACGCAGGGCAGTGGGCCGGGGCTGCCGCCTCCGTTCCGGCGCCGGGAAGCTCCGAGCCCTTTCTCGCGGAGCTGACACCGGCGGATGTCCGTGATGCCCTGTCGGCAGCCTCGGCGATCGGCGATGACCGGATCCAGTCGATGGCCACCGGCCAGGTGAACCCCGAAAGCTGGACGCACGGCTCCGGGGACCAGCGCCAGGCCTGGTTCATGCAGGGTTACGAGAACAACGACGCCGGCACCGGCGCCTGCGACACGTTCAGCGCCGCGGACCTGAGCAGCCCGGGAGCCTAGTCACCGCGGAAGGAGCTACTCCGGCGTCCCGACGTTTATTTCGGTGAAGTCGCGGCACAGCAGCCAGCGCCCGTCTTCGAGACGCCAGGACTCCATCAGCAACGCCCGCGCAGTGACGGCGTCCCCGGTCCGGTACGTCATTTCGTGGAACACCACGGCTTCGTCCCGGCCGCGCGGCGCAACTCTCCGGAACGCAGTGTGGACCGTGCTGCCGCGCATGCCGGAAACGGCATCGCGGAAGCCCGTCCGCGCAACCCCGACGTCGAACGGTTCCGCCGCGGACGCGTCCCGGCCCAGCCACCCGTGGTAATCGGCAGACAGGAAAGCCTCAACGGGCCCGCTGTCCCCCGACGCCATGGCTTCGTTCCAGGCCGCAAGGTACCCGTCATGAAAATGCCCTGTTGTCCCCATGGCGCACAGGTTAGCACCCCTGTCCGGCGGAGCAGCCGCACAAAAGCAGAAGGGCCGCTTCCCCGTGTCGGGGAAGCGGCCCTTCTGCTCATCAAAGGTGCAGCGCTGCTAGATATTGAAGCCCAGGGCGCGCATCTGGTCGCGGCCGTCGTCCGTGATCTTTTCCGGACCCCACGGCGGCATCCAGACCCAGCTCAGGCGCCAGTCGTCCACGACGCCGTCCAGCGCCTGGCCAACCTGCTCCTCGAGCACGTCGGTCAGCGGGCAGGCCGCGGTGGTCAGCGTCATGTCGATCAGCAGTGCGCCGTCCTCGGCGTACCGCAGCCCGTAGAGCAGACCAAGGTCAACGACGTTGACGCCCAGTTCGGGGTCGATAACGTCCTTCAGGGCCTCTTCGACATCCTCGAGGGATGTCTGGGCCAGATTCGGCTCACTCATCATCTGCTCCTTGGCAGTTGTAGCGGACAGGTGTACAGCCTAGGCCTTCAGCGCGTTCGCGGTGGCGGTGGCCGCCGTTGCGTTGGCGCCCGTGAAGCGGTCGTAGCCTTCTTCTTCCAGGCGGTCGGCCAACTCGGGGCCGCCCTGCTCGGCAATGCGGCCGTCAACAAACACGTGAACGAAGTCCGGCTTGATGTAGCGCAGGATCCGCGTGTAGTGGGTAATGAGCAGCGTGCCCATTTCGCCCTTGGCGTGCTCGCGGTTGACGCCCTCGGACACAACCTTCAGTGCGTCAACGTCAAGGCCGGAGTCGGTCTCGTCGAGGATCGCGAACTTCGGGTGGAAGAGCTCGAGCTGGAGGATCTCCACGCGCTTCTTCTCGCCGCCGGAGAAGCCTTCGTTGACGTTGCGCGAGGCGAAGTCGGCGTCGATGCGCAGCTGGCTCATGGCAGCCTTGACGTCCTTCGTCCAGTGGCGCAGCGAGGGGGCTTCGCCGTCGAGCGCGGTCTTGGCCGTGCGCAGGAAGTTGGTCATGGTGACGCCGGGAACCTCAACCGGGTACTGCATGGCCAGGAACAGGCCGGCGCGGGCACGCTCGTCCACGCTCATGTCCAGGACGTCGGCGCCGTCGAGCGTGATGGAACCGCTGTCGACGACGTAGCGCGGGTGTCCGGCAATGGTGGAGGCCAGAGTGGACTTGCCGGAGCCGTTGGGGCCCATGATGGCGTGCGTCTCACCGGTGTTGATGGTCAGGCTGACGCCCTTCAGGATCTGCTTCTTGACACCCTGTTCGGTCTCAATGCTGACGTGAAGATCTTTGATCTCAAGAGTAGACATACGAGTTACGCTTTCTCCTTTGCACGCTCTGGTGCGTTTTTAAGCTTCAAAAAGTGTGGGGTCGCGGTGCCCCGGGAGCCGAGCGGCTCCCGGGAAACACTGCTAGCTCTCGACTGCTGCGAGCTCGCGCTCGACGGCCTCGGTGAGCCGCTCTTCCAGTGCCGGAACCTTGATCTGCTGGATGATCTCGTTGAGGAACCCGCGGACCACCAGGCGGCGGGCTACATCCTCGGGGATGCCGCGGGCCATCAGGTAGAACAGGTGCTCGTCGTCGAACCGGCCGGTGGCGCTGGCATGGCCGGCGCCCTCGATCAGTCCGGTTTCGATTTCCAGGTTGGGCACGGAATCAGCGCGGCCGCCGTCGGTCAGCAGCAGGTTGCGGTTGACCTCGTATGTGTCGGTGCCTTCTGCTTCCTTGCGGATCAGAACGTCGCCCACCCACACGGTGTGGGCGTCGCGGCCCTGCAGGGCACCCTTGTACATGACGCGGGACTTGCAGTTCGGAACCGCGTGGTCCACGAACAGGCGCTGCTCCAGGTGCTGGCCGGCATCCGCGTAGTACAGACCGAACATCTGCACGTCTCCGCCAACGGCGGTGAAGCGGGACGACGGCGTAATGCGCACCAGGTCGCCGCCGAGGCTGATCACCACGTGCTTGAACTTCGCGTCGCGGCCCACCTTGGCGTACTGGGCGGACGCGTGAACGGCGTCGTCATCCCAGTCCTGGACCGAAACCACGGTGAGTTCCGCGCCGTCGCCAACGAGGATCTCCACGTTCTGGGACAGCGTTGCCGAGCCCTTGTGGTCCAGGACCACCACTGCCTTGGAGAACTTCTCCGCGGTGATGACGATGTGCTGGGCCGCGGGATCCTTGCCGGCGCCGGTCATGGTGAGCGTGATGCTGCCGTCCACCACGGTTTCGGCCGGGATGGTAACGGCCGTTGCCTCGGTGAAGGCTTCCCAGGCGGCGGCTGCCACCAGGTCCTCGGGGATGCCGGCGGAGCCGATGCGGGCATCGGTGCGTGCCACGTTCTCCACGGTCACGCCGTCGGGGGCTACAACTGCCACCTCGGGTGCGGTGCCGGTGAGTTCGGCCGTGTGCAGGCCGCGCAGGCGCTTCAGCGGGGTGAACCGCCAGTCTTCTTCACGTCCGGTCAGTTTGCCGAAGTCGCCGCGGTTGTAGGAGGTCAGGCGTCCGGCGCGTGAGCTGTCCGGAATGCCCGCCCCTGCACCGTGGCTGTGGGACTTGCTGCTGTCGCCGCCGAGAACCGCGGAGGATTCATTCAGCGGAGAGAGGTTCTCGCCCTCTTCGGTGAATCCGTCAATCCGGATGCGGCTGTCCCCCGAGGGGGCACCAATCCGGGCTTTGACACCCTCTACGGTTTTGCTGACCTGTTCGGTCACGGTTTCGACGACGTCGTTAAGCTTCGACATTAACCGACGGCTCCTTCCATCTGGAGTTCGATGAGGCGGTTGAGTTCAAGGGCGTATTCCATCGGCAGCTCGCGGGCGATCGGCTCGATGAAGCCGCGCACGATCATGGCCATGGCCTCGTCCTCGGGCAGGCCGCGGGACATGAGGTAGAACAGCTGCTCTTCGCTCACGCGCGACACGGTTGCCTCGTGGCCCATGGTGACGTCATCTTCACGGATGTCCACGTACGGGTACGTGTCCGAGCGCGAGATGGTGTCCACCAGCAGGGCGTCGCAGCGCACGGTGTTGGCCGAGTGCTTGGCGCCTTCGCGGACCTGGACCAGGCCGCGGTAGGCAGCACGGCCGCCGCCGCGGGCCACAGACTTGGAGATGATGGAACTCTTGGTGTTGGGGGCAATGTGGACCATCTTGGATCCGGTGTCCTGGTGCTGGCCTTCGCCGGCGAAGGCGATGGACAGGGTTTCACCCTTGGCGTGCTCGCCCACCAGGTAAACCGCCGGGTACTTCATGGTGACCTTGGAACCGATGTTGCCGTCGATCCACTCCATGGTGGCGCCCTCGTGTGCAATGGCGCGCTTGGTCACCAGGTTGTACACGTTGTTGGACCAGTTCTGGATGGTCGTGTAGCGGACGCGGGCGCCCTTCTTCACGATGATTTCCACGACGGCGGAGTGCAGCGAGTCCGAGGTGTAGATAGGGGCGGTGCAGCCTTCGATGTAGTGGACGTAGGAGTCCTCGTCGGCGATGATCAGCGTGCGCTCGAACTGACCCATGTTTTCCGTGTTGATGCGGAAGTAGGCCTGCAGCGGGATTTCCACGTGAACGCCCTTGGGGACGTAGACGAAGGAGCCGCCGGACCACACGGCAGTGTTCAGCGAGCCGAACTTGTTGTCACCGACCGGGATGACGGTGCCGAAGTATTCCTGGAACATCTCCGGGTGTTCCTTCAGCGCGGTGTCGGTGTCCAGGAAGATGACGCCCTGGCGTTCCAGATCCTCGCGGAGCTGGTGGTAGACAACCTCGGACTCGTACTGGGCTGCGACGCCGGAAACCAGGCGGCCGCGCTCGGCTTCGGGGATGCCGAGCTTCTCGTACGTGTTGCGGATGTCCTCGGGCAGGTCTTCCCAGGTGTTGGCCTGCTTCTCCGTGGAGCGCACAAAGTACTTGATGTTGTCGAAGTCGATGCCGGAGAGGTCTGCGCCCCAGGTCGGCATGGGCTTGCGGTCGAAGTACTTCAGGCCCTTCAGGCGAAGGTCCAGCATCCACTGGGGTTCACTCTTTTTCGCCGAGATGTCCCGGACGACTTCCTCGCTGAGCCCGCGGCGCGCGTTGGAGCCCGCGACGTCGGAGTCCGCCCATCCGTACTCGTAGGTTCCAATGCCCTCAAGTTCGGGGTTCTTTTCCAGGATGTCTGAAATCACAGACTCCGGCACCGATGAGGGCGCCGTTGACTTCTGCGTTACTTGATCCGTCATCACGGCCTTTCTTGCTGATGAATGGATGTGGACTTGTTGCTTGCGGCGTGCACGGGGACGTGCGCCGCTGACCCGGTTCGGCCCACGGGGATGTGGGTCGTACATACGTGACCCCCGCGGGAGAGTGTGGACAACCGACGGACGTCGACGTCCAGCAGGCGGGCAAAAACTTCGGTTTCCTTGTCGCAGAAGACCGTGTAGGCACTGGCTAGTCCCTGAATGGGACAGTGTCCCTGGCACAACTGCACGCTCAGCAGCGTGCTGGGCTGCTTGGCGGTGCCGATCATGGTGGTGGATCCGACAAATCCGTCCTTCGTCAGTTCCGCCGCCAGTGCCTGTGCCTTATCGGAAACCGCGGGCCCGGCAGCGTCAACCACCGGGCGGTAGCGCTCTTCCATGCGGGCAAAGCGGTCTGCGGCGAATTTTTCGATGGCTTCAGGTCCGGCAGCCAGACCAAGCTGGCGCAGGGCTTCGGTGGCGATGTCCAGGTAGTCGTTCCCCAGATATGCCTGCCCCTGCGCGCTCAGCACGTAGCGGCGTGCCGGGCGCCCGGCGCCCGAGGACGGGTTGCTGACCCGCTTGACCTCAATCAGGCCCTGGCCGGAAAGCGCGTCCAGGTGGCGGCGGACGGCCGCGGGCGTGAAGCCCAGCCGTTCACCGAGTTCCGCCGCGCTGACCGGGCCGTGCTCCAGCACCGCACCCAGGACACGGTCCCTGGTACGTTCCTCCGCTTCGCGGGCTGCTGCCGGCTTGGCCACTGCCTCCGGCTCAGAGTTGCTCATAGAATACACAACACAAGCATGACCTAATCTGTTCCCGCATGCCACTAAGGACAGGCTACCCACCGCCGCGATGAACTTCACGGCCGTACTTCCGCCTTCGCAGCCGGGGTGCATCCATCTGTACTACCTAACGTAGAATATGACGGTGCCTAACGATGAACCCTGCCTGACCATAAAGGGCCTGATTAAGGACTGCGGTCCGGTAGCCGGTCTCGACGGCAAAATGATCCGAGTGCTCGCCGGCGTGGATTTCACTGCGCACCGCGGCTCGGTCACTGCCCTGCTCGGCGCCAACGGTGCCGGCAAGACCACCACCCTGGAGTGCGCGCAGGGCCTGCAGCCGATCAACGGCGGCGAAGTGCGGCTGCTGGGCCGCGACCCCTACGGTGCCGGCGCCGATCTGCGCAGCCGGGTCGGCGTCATGCTGCAGGACGGCGGCCTGCCCCCGTCCGCGCGGCCGGTTCCCCTGCTGCACCACATCGCCTCCATGTACGCCGATCCGCGCCCCGTTGATGAACTGGTGGCCCGGCTCGGCATCGGCAGCTTCGCCAACTCCAACATCCGCAGGCTGTCCGGCGGGCAGAAACAGCGCCTGGCCATGGCGGCCGCGCTGATCGGCCGTCCGGAGGTGCTGTTCCTGGACGAGCCCAGCGCGGGGCTGGATCCGCAGTCGCGGCAGATTGTCTTTGACCTGATCGCGGAACTTCGCGGCGAAGGCCTCGGAATCATCCTCACCACTCATTTGATGGACGACGCGCAAAAGCTTGCTGACTACGTCTACATCATCGACGCGGGCAGAACCGTTGCACAGGGCACCGTCGCAGAGCTGACGGCACAGACCGGGGAGCTTGCCGACCAGCGGCTGCTCACGTTTGACGCGGTGCCGGGACTCAACCTGGCCGACGTCGGACTCCCGCACCTGACCGCCGCTGAACCAGTGCCCGGCCACTACACGCTCCGCGGTGCGCTCACGCCGGCCGACCTCGCCGCCCTGGCCGCCTGGTGGGCCCGCAGGGACCTCCTTCCGACGGCGGTCCACATGGCCTCGCGTTCATTGGAAGACGTCTTCCTTGACCTGTCCGGAAGGGAAATCCGATGAGTGCCCCCGCCTCCCTGTCGGTCCGCATCCTGAACCAGGGGCGCTATGAAGCGCTCACCATGCTCCGCAACGGCGAACAGCTGATCCTGGCGGTCTTCCTGCCGCTGATGGCACTGGTGGCCCTGTGCGTCACCCCCGTCCTGGACGGCTTCGGCACGTCCAGGGTAAACATGGCAACTCCGGGCATCCTTGCCCTCTGCGCCATGTCCACCGCCTTCACCGGTCAGGGCATCGCAACCGGCTTCGACCGCCGCTACGGGGTCCTCCGCTTCCTTTCCACCACTCCCCTGGGCAAGACCGGGCTGATCGCCGGCAAGGGAATCGCCGTCGTCGCCGTCCTGTTGATCCAGGTGGCTGTGGTGAGCATTGTTGCCGCGTTCTTCGGCTGGCAGCCGGCCTGGGCCGGGATTCCCGTGGCGGTGGCCTCGCTGCTGCTGGGGGCCGCTGCCTTTACGGCCCTGGGCCTTCTCGTGGCCGGCACCGCCAGGCCGGAGGCAACACTGGCCGTGACCAACCTGCTGTGGATACTGTTGGCAGCGGTGGGCGGCATCATCATCCCGGCGGGAAACCTGCCCCCGGTGATGCAGCCCTTCGTGGAGATCCTGCCCTCGGCTGCACTGGGAGAGGCCATGCGGTCAGCACTGATTGACGCAGCTTTCAATATCCCCGCCATGCTGATCCTGCTGGCGTGGACAGTCCTGGGCGGCCTCGCTGCCGTCCGATGGTTCAAATGGAGTTAGATTCAGTGTCCCCAACATCCGCCGGCAAGCCGGCCATTTCCTCCCCGGCAGCGGGAAAGACCGTCCGCACCTTCGCAGTGGCCTCCCTGGCTGCCAACATTGCCATTGTTGTGACCGGCGGCGCCGTGCGGCTGACCGCCTCGGGCCTCGGCTGCCCCGAGTGGCCGATGTGCACCCCGGATTCGCTGACCACCACGCCTGAAATGGGCGTGCACGGGATCATCGAGTTCGGCAACCGGCTGCTGACTTTCGTGCTGGCCGCCATCGCCTTTGCCATGGTGTTCAGTGTCTGGAAGATCCGCGCGGAGCGCCGTGACCTGTTCGGGCTTTCGGTTGCCCTGCTTGCCGGCATTCCCGCACAGGCTCTGCTGGGCGGCATCACTGTCTGGACCGGCCTGAACCCCTGGATTGTGGGCGGACACTTCATCCTGTCCATGGTCCTCATTGTGCTGGCGACCGTGCTGGTCAACCGGGCCTGGCTGACTCCCGCGCAGCTGGCATCCGTGAACGGCCCGCTGGCCACACGCACCCTGCGTCCGCTGCTGGGTGCGCTCGGCGTCCTCTCGGGGCTGTCCGTGGTGCTCGGTGTCATAGTGACCGGGTCAGGCCCCCACGCCGGCGATCACGGCGCTGCTCGCAACGGCCTGGATCCGGACCTGATGACGCGGATCCACGTGATCCCCGTCTACCTGCTCGTCTTCGCCCTGGCCGTGGCGCTCTACCTGGTGTTCCGGCACGCCACCGACGGACGGCTGCGCAGCGCCCTGCTGCTGCTCACCGCCGTCGTCCTGGCACAGGGAGCCATCGGCTACGCACAGCATTTCCTGCACCTGCCGATCGTCCTGGTCGGGCTGCACATGCTCGGCGCATCCCTGCTGACCGCCGCTGCCGCCCATGCCGTGTTTACGGGCTTTGCCCGCCGGGTTCCCGGGCACGACCCCGTTGTGGGTTCCGTTGACGCTGCCCCGGCCCGCTCCGGTGCCGCAGCCTCGGAAACGGGCGTCCGGCGGTAGGCTGCGACCTCGGCCGCCGGATGCAGACACGTTAGCGGCGCAGGCTTTAAGGGCACGCAACATGGGCCGGATTCCTTCGGGAGTCCGGCCCATGCTGCTTCTACCCTCCGGCTCTCTCCGACTCCCCCGTTACCTTTTTCGTAGCCCGTTCCTGATGCAGGATATGGGTGTGTTGGCCGGTCGGTTCCGGCATGGTTTTTGCCCCCAGTCGCCCATGATCCGGGGGGTGTTGCCACCGGAACCGACTTGG
>NZ_JBBPFS010000015.1:0-5465 GCF_038069765.1 Arthrobacter sp. G119Y2
GCGGAGGACTTTTTTAGCTGGTTTCGAATTTAGTGCAGGACCGTGCAGCCAATTTTCCTTGGCTCCGGCCCTGTGTCTGTAACACATTTACGGAGAGTTTGATCCTGGCTCAGGATGAACGCTGGCGGCGTGCTTAACACATGCAAGTCGAACGATGACTTTTGTGCTTGCACAAAATGATTAGTGGCGAACGGGTGAGTAACACGTGAGTAACCTGCCCTTAACTTCGGGATAAGCCTGGGAAACCGGGTCTAATACCGGATACGACGGACCACCGCATGGCGGTCCGTGGAAAGCTTGATGCGGTTTTGGATGGACTCGCGGCCTATCAGCTAGTTGGTTGGGGTAATGGCCCACCAAGGCGACGACGGGTAGCCGGCCTGAGAGGGTGACCGGCCACACTGGGACTGAGACACGGCCCAGACTCCTACGGGAGGCAGCAGTGGGGAATATTGCACAATGGGCGAAAGCCTGATGCAGCGACGCCGCGTGAGGGACGAAGGCCTTCGGGTTGTAAACCTCTTTCAGCAGGGAAGAAGCGAAAGTGACGGTACCTGCAGAAGAAGCGCCGGCTAACTACGTGCCAGCAGCCGCGGTAATACGTAGGGCGCAAGCGTTATCCGGAATTATTGGGCGTAAAGAGCTCGTAGGCGGTTTGTCGCGTCTGCTGTGAAAGCCCGGGGCTCAACCCCGGGTCTGCAGTGGGTACGGGCAGACTAGAGTGCAGTAGGGGAGACTGGAATTCCTGGTGTAGCGGTGAAATGCGCAGATATCAGGAGGAACACCGATGGCGAAGGCAGGTCTCTGGGCTGTAACTGACGCTGAGGAGCGAAAGCATGGGGAGCGAACAGGATTAGATACCCTGGTAGTCCATGCCGTAAACGTTGGGCACTAGGTGTGGGGGACATTCCACGTTTTCCGCGCCGTAGCTAACGCATTAAGTGCCCCGCCTGGGGAGTACGGCCGCAAGGCTAAAACTCAAAGGAATTGACGGGGGCCCGCACAAGCGGCGGAGCATGCGGATTAATTCGATGCAACGCGAAGAACCTTACCAAGGCTTGACATGAACCGGAAAGGCCTGGAAACAGGTCCCCCACTTGTGGCCGGTTTACAGGTGGTGCATGGTTGTCGTCAGCTCGTGTCGTGAGATGTTGGGTTAAGTCCCGCAACGAGCGCAACCCTCGTTCTATGTTGCCAGCGCGTTATGGCGGGGACTCATAGGAGACTGCCGGGGTCAACTCGGAGGAAGGTGGGGACGACGTCAAATCATCATGCCCCTTATGTCTTGGGCTTCACGCATGCTACAATGGCCGGTACAAAGGGTTGCGATACTGTGAGGTGGAGCTAATCCCAAAAAGCCGGTCTCAGTTCGGATTGAGGTCTGCAACTCGACCTCATGAAGTTGGAGTCGCTAGTAATCGCAGATCAGCAACGCTGCGGTGAATACGTTCCCGGGCCTTGTACACACCGCCCGTCAAGTCACGAAAGTTGGTAACACCCGAAGCCGGTGGCCTAACCCCCTTGTGGGGAGGGAGCCGTCGAAGGTGGGACCGGCGATTGGGACTAAGTCGTAACAAGGTAGCCGTACCGGAAGGTGCGGCTGGATCACCTCCTTTCTAAGGAGCACCTCAAGGTTGCGTGTCCTTCCACAGTGTGGGATGCGTGCTTTGCAGGAGATGCCCATATCGAAGGCGTTTGTTCTTCGGTGGGTGCTCAAGGGTGGAATATCAATAGGCAGGTGCCCGGCGTTGAGCCCGGCAGCATGAGTACGCCGTTTCTTCCCCGCTTGCGGGGGTGGACCGGTTGGAAAGGGTTGCCGGTGTTTCGAGTACCGGGTTTTACCGTTTGGCACACTGTTGGGTCCTGAGACAACAGGACCGTATGAACTGACAATCGTTATGGTTGGAAGTGGCACGGGTTCGTGTTGTTTCTGGTTGTTCCTGCGCAGGTCCAAAGCTTTCACGGTGAATACGTGGGGGGTGCGGGGTGTGACGGGGTTGTTGTTTGAGAACTACATAGTGGACGCGAGCATCTTAAAATTATTAAGTGCAATTTCAGATAAACCTGGTGGATCCGGGTGCTCTTCGGGGTGCCTGGTGAGATCGTGGTTTTCTCGATAGCGATAATATTTATTGATCTTTGTGGTCAAGTTTTTAAGGGCACACGGTGGATGCCTTGGCATCAGGAGCCGAAGAAGGACGTAGGAATCTGCGATAAGCCTGGGGGAGTTGATAACCGAGCGTTGATCCCAGGATGTCCGAATGGGGAAACCCCGCCCGGCGCGCGAGTGACCGGGTGACCCGCATCTGAACACATAGGGTGCGTGGAGGGAACGTGGGGAAGTGAAACATCTCAGTACCCACAGGAAGAGAAAACAACAGTGATTCCGTTAGTAGTGGCGAGCGAACGCGGAAGAGGCTAAACCAGTGGTGTGTGATAGCCGGCGGGCGTTGCATCACTGGGGTTGCGGGACTTTCCGTACCAGTTCTGCCGGATTGGTGAAGTGAGTGCAGGTGCATAGGTGAACCGGTTTGAAAGCCGGGCCGTAGAGGGTGTTAGCCCCGTAACCGGAATGTATGCTGCCGCTTGGAGAGGATCCCAAGTAGCACGGGGCCCGAGAAATCCCGTGCGAATCTGCCAGGACCACCTGGTAAGCCTAAATACTCCCTGATGACCGATAGCGGACAAGTACCGTGAGGGAAAGGTGAAAAGTACCCCGGGAGGGGAGTGAAACAGTACCTGAAACCGTGTGCCTACAATCCGTTGGAGCAGGGCGATGCCACTTGTGGTGTTGTGCTTGTGACAGCGTGCCTTTTGAAGAATGAGCCTGCGAGTTAGTGTTACGTCGCGAGGTTAACCCGTGAGGGGAAGCCGTAGCGAAAGCGAGTCTGAACAGGGCGATGCAGTGGCGTGATCTAGACCCGAAGCGGAGTGATCTACCCATGGCCAGGTTGAAGCGCGTGTAAGAGCGCGTGGAGGACCGAACCCACTTCAGTTGAAAATGGAGGGGATGAGCTGTGGGTAGGGGTGAAAGGCCAATCAAACTCCGTGATAGCTGGTTCTCCCCGAAATGCATTTAGGTGCAGCGTTGCGTGTTTCTTACCGGAGGTAGAGCTACTGGATGGCTAATGGGCCCTACAAGGTTACTGACGTCAGCCAAACTCCGAATGCCGGTAAGTGAGAGCGCAGCAGTGAGACTGTGGGGGATAAGCTTCATAGTCGAGAGGGAAACAGCCCAGACCACCAACTAAGGCCCCTAAGCGTGTGCTAAGTGGGAAAGGATGTGGAGTTGCGAAGACAACCAGGAGGTTGGCTTAGAAGCAGCCATCCTTGAAAGAGTGCGTAATAGCTCACTGGTCAAGTGATTCCGCGCCGACAATGTAGCGGGGCTCAAGTACACCGCCGAAGTTGTGGCATTCAAATATTAGCCAAGCGGATGGTTTATCCATTTTCGTTCAAGCGTTTGGATGGGTAGGGGAGCGTCGTGTGGGCAGTGAAGTCGCGGTGTAAACCAGCGGTGGAGCCTACACGAGTGAGAATGCAGGCATGAGTAGCGAAAGACGGGTGAGAAACCCGTCCGCCGAATGATCAAGGGTTCCAGGGTCAAGCTAATCTGCCCTGGGTAAGTCGGGACCTAAGGCGAGGCCGACAGGCGTAGTCGATGGACAACGGGTTGATATTCCCGTACCGGCGAAAAACCGCCAATACTGAACGGGGGACACTAACCGCCCGAAGCCTGACCGGCCGCCCTTGTGGCGACCCGGTTTTTGGTGGAGCGCGGGACCTGATCCCGGGAGGTAAGCGTATTAACAGGTGTGACGCAGGAAGGTAGCCGGGCCGGGCGATGGTTGTCCTGGTCTAAGGATGTAGGGTCAGCGATAGGTAAATCCGTTGCTGTGTCTTTGATGACGATCCTGAGATCTGACGGGACCCACTTTGGTGGGAATCCGGTGATCCTATGCTGCCTAGAAAAGCATCGGCGCGAGGTTTTAGCCGCCCGTACCCCAAACCGACACAGGTGATCAGGTAGAGAATACTAAGGCGATCGAGAGAATTATGGTTAAGGAACTCGGCAAAATGCCCCCGTAACTTCGGGAGAAGGGGGGCCCCAACCTTGATGGACACTTTGCTGTCCGGAGGGGATCGGGGCCGCAGAGACCAGGGGGAAGCGACTGTTTACTAAAAACACAGGTCCGTGCGAAGTCGCAAGACGATGTATACGGACTGACTCCTGCCCGGTGCTGGAAGGTTAAGAGGACCGGTTAGCCCTTACGGGCGAAGCTGGGAATTTAAGCCCCAGTAAACGGCGGTGGTAACTATAACCATCCTAAGGTAGCGAAATTCCTTGTCGGGTAAGTTCCGACCTGCACGAATGGAGTAACGACTTCCCCGCTGTCTCAACCATAAACTCGGCGAAATTGCAGTACGAGTAAAGATGCTCGTTACGCGCAGCAGGACGGAAAGACCCCGAGACCTTTACTATAGTTTGGTATTGATATTCGGTGTGGCTTGTGTAGGATAGGTGGGAGACTGTGAGACCCGGACGCCAGTTCGGGTGGAGTCATCGTTGAAATACCACTCTGGTCATACTGGATATCTAACTTCGGCCCGTAATCCGGGTCAGGGACAGTGCCTGATGGGTAGTTTAACTGGGGCGGTTGCCTCCTAAAGAGTAACGGAGGCGCCCAAAGGTTCCCTCAGCCTGGTTGGCAATCAGGTGGCGAGTGTAAGTGCACAAGGGAGCTTGACTGTGAGAGAGACATCTCGAGCAGGGACGAAAGTCGGGACTAGTGATCCGGCGGTACATTGTGGAATGGCCGTCGCTCAACGGATAAAAGGTACCTCGGGGATAACAGGCTGATCTTGCCCAAGAGTCCATATCGACGGCATGGTTTGGCACCTCGATGTCGGCTCGTCGCATCCTGGGGCTGGAGTAGGTCCCAAGGGTTGGGCTGTTCGCCCATTAAAGCGGTACGCGAGCTGGGTTTAGAACGTCGTGAGACAGTTCGGTCCCTATCCGCTGCGCGCGCAGGAAATTTGAGAAGGGCTGTCCTTAGTACGAGAGGACCGGGACGGACGAACCTCTGGTGTGTCAGTTGTACTGCCAAGTGCACCGCTGATTAGCTACGTTCGGATGGGATAACCGCTGAAAGCATCTAAGCGGGAAGCCCGCTTCGAGATGAGATTTCCATACACCTTGTGTGTGAGAGGCCCCCAGCCAGACCACTGGGTTGATAGGCCGGATGTGGAAGCGGGGACTAAAGACCCGTGAAGCTGACCGGTACTAATAGGCCGATAACTTACACCACACCACAATCTGGGAGGACACGACTTCAAACGGTCCTCCAAAGTATAAAGGGTTGTGTTAGATCATGTGCTGCTTGCGTCCACTATGTGGTTCCCGGATAACAAACCCGTGTGGTTTGTCACTCCTGGAACCGGCACCATCGCTCTCTTAACAGGGG
>NZ_JBBPFS010000016.1:0-3315 GCF_038069765.1 Arthrobacter sp. G119Y2
GGCTTTCCGTTCCCGGCCCGTGGGGCAGGATGGATCACCAGGATGTTTTTGGTGGGGTTTGGCCGCCCTGCTCGGTAAGTTTTTCAACTCCCGGCCGCGGCGACTTAGAAGACTTTACACAGGTTTGAACCCCGCCGCAACTCGGCTGCATTAGCTGTGACTGGGGTCCCTAAAACGCCCCGGGTGACGCCTCGGCGACGCTTTTCGCTGCGTTTTTCGTTGCAGGTTTACCTCTTTGCCGCAGCCCGCGTAATGCCCTCACCGTCTTGGGCATGACTGTGGGTAGCTCCCCGGGTGGGAAAGCTACCCACAGTCATACCCGTAGGCCCGGCTCCTTCACCTGCTGGCCAGCAGGTGGTCACCAGCTGGTCCATTTGGGTCCGGTGCTGACCACCGGCGGTCGGGATATTTCATGCCGCCGGCGGCTGGGACCTAGTCCACTTTCCGTCGTGCTGCGCCGGCAACGAGGAGCGTTCCGATCAGCAGCGCTCCTGCTCCGGCCAGGGATATCTGCGCACTGGCACTTGCCCCGGTCCTGGCCAGTCTGTCCTTACCCAACACGGCATAGGTATTGGTAACCGTCGCCGCTACGGTTTCGCCCGAGACGATCACGACGCTGTAGGGCAGTATCGTCTCGACAGTGACGTTGCCGTTTTCACCGGACGTTGGTTCGGTGATGGTGCACTCGGTTCCGGCGGGAATGCCGTCGAAGACCTGGACATACTCCCCCGGGAGGGTTTCAGCGGGGATCCGCACCACTTGCTCGAGTTCGTTCCCGCAAACAACGTTCAGGACCGATGCGGACTGTTGCCCCGCACCGTTTCCGGCCACGATCTTAGTAACCTGTAGTGATCCGTTCACAAACTGCACCGTGTTGGTCAGCCCCGCAGTTACTGTGGTGCCCGGCTCAATCACTACCGTCACCGGATCTCCCGCGTCAACGGTAACCTCCGACGTCGCACCCGAGCTCGATTCCGTCACCGTGCATTCCGTTCCGGCCGGAATGTCAGTGAAGGTTTCCCCGTATGGTCCGGCCGCCGTCCCTGCGGGAATGACAACGCTGGTGGTCAGGACTGTTCCGCACACGACATCGAGAACGATCTCTGACTGCAGACCGGCAGCATTCCCGGTGATCGTTTTGGCGACGTTGAGGGCTCCCGGCCGGTAGCTCACCGTATTGCTGACAGTGACGGCTGAGCTGGCTTCGATCACGACTTCCTGGGGTGCGGAGGACACCACTTCGACAGCAGTCGTTGATCCCGTTTCCGGTTCAGTCACGACACATGTGCTTCCCAGGGGAATGCCTGTGAACGTGGCCGTCTGGTCCTCGGTGCTCCCGGCGTCGATGGTGGCTTGGAAAATGAACCCGTTTCCGCAATCAATGTTGAGGAGGATTGCGCCCTGTTGGCCCACGGCATCACCGACGAACGTCTTGTTGACCGTCAGCACCCCGGTTTGGAAAAACTCCGCTGTCGCCTGCGCGGTGGAACTGATCGAGGAATTTGCCGCAAGAATGAGCTTTTGGGCCTCGGTTACTGATGGGTTGTTTCCGGCGTAGAGGTAAACGTTGCCGGTCTCGACCGGGACCACTGCCTCCGCGGTGATCACTGCCGGCGCCGTTGTTTGCGCGTCACTTCGCACCCAAAGTTGCGTGCCTGAAGCAACCGGGGTTCCTTCCACGAGTGGAACAGTTCCTGCGGCATCGGTATATAGGGTGAATCCGTCCGGCACAGTAACGGTGAGAGTCGCTCCGCCTCCTGCTGTCACAGTGAACGGTCCTGTGGTCCCGTCAACAGGGCCGGTCGCTACCGGCGGAGTAATGTTCACATCCGGCGCCGGCGGCTCGGTGAGCGGTCCGGCTGCAAGGACGTCGGCGACAATCTGCGCCGTCAGCGGGCGAATGGCGTCGGTGTCCTGAAGCACGTAACCGTCGCTGAAAAACCAGACAGCTGCTTGTACGGCAGCGGCGCGGATGCTGTCATTGGCGGCCGGGGGAAGTCCCGGCTGATCCGGGAAGTAGCTGTTGAGGACCCGGTTAACATAACCGATGTTAGGGACGTTGGATTCATCCCAACAGCCGTTCTCGTAGCCGAGGCCTGTATAGGTAGCGGTGCGAATATCGATACAGTACATCTGCTGGGTGTTTCCCGCCTGATCCACCGTGTTAATGATGCCGGCAAAGGGTTCGTTAGCCGTTTCATACCCCGCGGGAACATCGGCCGGGTAGCCCGTTGTCGGATCGAAGGCGGCACCGATCGGCGGGAGCCCACCCGTCACCGCTGTGCCAGGCCCGGTGCCGGTCATCGTAATTTCAACGACGTCCAGAGGCACCTCTTCTCCGGGCGATGGACCCGAAAACACGGCATGGGCCGGTGGCGCCAGTTGCATCAGAAGGCACAGCACGGCAAAGATTCCCAGGCTCGTACCGCCGGCCCTGCCTCCCCTCATCAAATGACTAGCGCCCGGCGCACGGCCGGATTTGGCATGCAGACTCATAACTTCCCGCTTTCCCGACTTGGCCCAGTTGGACATACGCAGAACCGAGTTGTGGACGGACTACATCCCTAGGCTCCGTGGTCAGCGAGGCTACCGGCTGGGCATGCGCATGAAAAGGGGAAGTACAGGAATCAACTACTGAGACTGGTGATAACGGCGTTACAGCTGTGGTCGGCGTCGTATATATGGGTCCGGAGCGGTACTATCGCCGCCCACCTTCCGTTCCCCCTCCCCGTACTCTCCCTCCCGCTTGCCGCAAGATGGCAGTAAATTCTCTTCCCGGCGCTCAGAACGTGCCGTTGCTGCCATCCCGGCGGGAGGATCGGGAAAGGGACCCAAGCATGGCGGGCTTTGCGGCCGTGCCGGAAGCCCGGGTTGCTTCCTGGGTGCCGGCGCTCGTGCTCCCGTCCCGGCCGGCGGTTCTGCCCTATCCTTTCCCCGCGAGATGGCAGTAAGTGCTCTTCTGGGCGCTCAGACGTGCCGTTGCTGCCATCTCGAGTGAGGGGAACCCCTCGCGTGTGAGGGGAAACAGGGGTTAAACACGTAAGGCCCCGCCCACCAGGACAGGACCCCGCCCACCAGGACAGGACCCCACACACCCGCAGCTGAACACCCGCTACTGAAGAACCGCTGGGTTAAACAACCGGGGGGTTAAACAGCTGAGGCCCGCACCACACGGTGCGGACCTCAACCTCTCAACCGAAATATTGTCCGGCGGTGACCTACTCTCCCACATCCTCCCGGATGCAGTACCATCGGCGCTGTGGGTCTTAGCTTCCGGGTTCGGAATGGGACCGGGCGTTTCCCCCACGCTATGAC
>NZ_JBBPFS010000017.1:0-1045 GCF_038069765.1 Arthrobacter sp. G119Y2
GCGAAGTGCTTGCCGGTGACTTCGGTGAGGATTCGTGCGCAGGTCCTGACGCCGATGCCGGGCATCGAGGTCAGGACCTCGTAAAGAGGGTGGGCCTCCACGAGTGCTTCGACCTGGGAAGCGATTTCGTCGCGCTGCCGGCGCAGCGCCGAGAGCTGCTCGGCCAGTTTCGGCAGCACGATCCCCGCTGCGCCGGTGCCTACGACCACGACCGTCTGCTCACTGAGGGCGGTGAAGATGGCCTCGGTCAGGCGTTCAGCGGCCCGGGGTGCATGTTTCTTCAGCCGTGCTTTGACGTGTCCGCGACCGGCGGTCTTCAACACCTGCGGGGTCGGATAGCGGGTAAGCAGGTCCGCGACCGCCGGATGATCCAGGTGGGGGCCCAGTGCCCGTTCCAGGGCGGGATGGATTTGGGTGAGCAGCCCGCGGATCCGGTTGGAAGTGGCCGTGATCTGACCCGCGAGGTCGTCATCGAAGCCGCAGAGCACCCCGAGCTCGGCGAGGGTTTCATCGTCCAGTTCCACCGACCGCAGTGTATGTGGCATGGTCCGGGCGGCTTCGGCGATGATCGCTGCGTCCCGGGCATCGGTTTTAGCCTGGCCCGGGTGAAGGTCAGCGATTCGGCGCATCGCCAGTCCCGGCAGGTAGCCCACGGCTGCTCCGGCGGCTTGGGCGACCGCGACGGGCAGCGCACCGATGGTCGCGGGTTGGTCCACGACAACCAGGACTTTGCCGTGGCTGGCGAGCTTGGTGAGGACGTCCCGGATTTTGGTTTCGTCCTGCGGCAGGGCTTTGTCGTAGAGCTTCTTTCCGGCCCGGTTCAGGGCCACGGCGTGGTGGCCGGTTTTGCCGACGTCCAGGCCAAGGAAAACGTCGATGCTCTCTTGCTCCAAGATCATGATTACCCCCGGTAGCTCGTGCTGAGACTGACGCGTTGGCTGGTCAGGGCGGCAGGAGTCGCATCCACGTTACGAATGGCTTCGTTGGTCGTGCCTCTATTAGCGATTCCCCGGCCGCCAAGTCGGTTCCGGTGGCAACACCCCCC
>NZ_JBBPFS010000018.1:0-1038 GCF_038069765.1 Arthrobacter sp. G119Y2
CCGCCTCGATCACCTCATCCGCTGGGCCCAGGCCCAGCAAGCCAAGACCCTCACCCGCATCCACACCCAGTTCCGCACCGAATACCACCAGGGCACCGCCACTCTGGACCCCGCGATGGCCTTCAGCCTCGCCGCCGAGGAAGCAGCTGCGATCCTGCACCTTCCCGCGAACACCGCCATGATGCTGATGAGTGAAGCCGGCTCCCTGTGCACCACCCACACCGCCACCCTGCACGCCCTGGAAACCGGAAACATCAGCTACGGCCACGCGCAGACCGTCATCGATCAATGCCAGAACATCCCCGCGAAGGAACTGCCCTCCTTCCAAACACAACTGCTGGACCTGGCTCCCGACCAAACCCACACCCAGTTCCGGGTCCGGGCACGGCGGCTGCGGGAGAACACCTACCCGGAAACCATCACCGTGCGTCAGCGCAGCGCCTTCGAGCAGCGGCGGGTGGCCCTGCAGCCTGACTGCGACGGAATGTCCTGGCTCTCGGCCCTGCTCCCGGCCGAGAAAGCCCAGGCGTTCTTCACCCGGCTCAGCCTCGCAGCCCGCGGCGAGCAGGCCCACGGAGACCCGCGCACCGTGGACCAGCTCCGCACGGACATCCTCACCGACCTCCTCGACGGCGGAAACCACGACGCTACGTGTGAGGGTGACTGCCCGCGTTCCGGCGCTCTTACCGGCACCGACACCGGCACCGGTGCCGGTATGGGAACGGGGCCCGGTCGCGGTGCTGGTAGTCGTCCCGATTCTGGTGCCGGCGCTGATCCCGGGGCTGATTCCGGTGCCGGTACGGGCGCCGGGGGTAAGCGTGCCGGTGCAGGTAAGCGTGCCGGTGCAGGTAAGCGTTCCGGGGCGGGCAGAAGCGGCGGTTCGAAGACCGGCACCGGGTGCGGCGGCCATGGCTCCCGGGCCCGGACCGAGATCCTGGTCCTGATCAGCGCCGAAACCCTCCTGGGCGCCGACGACCAGCCCGCGGAACTGCACGGCTACGGACCCATCAGCCCCGAAACGGCACGGCGGATGGCCCG